>DATMBW010000128.1:0-3115 GCA_035559095.1 Ramlibacter sp. | reverse complement strand
CAGGAGTAGTGGTCCACCAGGAACCCGCCCAGTACCGGACCTGCCGCGGCCGCGATGCCGCTGAGGGCCGACCAGGTTCCGATGGCGCGGCCGCGCTCGGACGGATCGAACGTTGCGCTGATCAGCGCCAGACTGCCGGGCACGAGCAGTGCCGCGCCAATACCCTGGACGGCGCGGGCGGCGATCAGCTGGCCGACGGTGGCCGCGAGCGCGCATGCGACCGCCGCCAGGCAGAACAATGAGGTTCCCAGCATGAACACGAGGCGCCGGCCGAAACGGTCCCCCAGCGCGCCGCCCACCAGCAGCAGCGAAGCCAGGAACAGCGCATAGGACTCGATGATCCATTGGGCCTGCGCCGCGGTGGCGCCGAGCTCATGCTGGATCGCCGGCAGCGCGACGTTGACGACCGTGCCGTCGACGAATGCCATGCTGGATCCGAGGATGGCCGCGGCCAGTGTCCAGCGATGGGCGGAGCCGGAGCAGGGCGACGCCGCGGCGCCATACAGGATGGCGCCTTCATCGCAAGGGGGCTTGCCGATGTGACTCATGCCGGCCCGCCAGGATACGCCGGACCGTCGTCCTGCGGGCTCCTACCGTTCGATCAGCAACCTCGTCACCAGCGGCGGCTCGGCGCCGATGTGGAACGCGAGTTTGCGGTCGCGCAGCTGCACGTCGGCGGCGGTGACGCGGTCGAAGCGACGGAGGTGCTCGGTCCATGACTCGTCGGTGATCTGCTCGACGAAGCGCCCCGGGTCGTACAGGTCGCGCAGCAGTTGCCAGTCCAGGGCGCCCTGGCGCATGCGGCTGCGGCGGCTTTCCTGCATCAGCTCCAGGAATTCGGCCGCACGCGCGGGGTCGATGTGGTACTCGATGTTGGCCTGGATGCGGCCCGACTGCGGCGGCGCCTCGGCGTGCGGCACCTTGAAGACGCGCGACGGTGTGAGGTCTTCCTCGATGCCGCGGTCCACCGCCAGCCGCTGCGCCAAGGCCATCAGGACGATGCTGGAGGCGGCTGCGATCGCCAGGCTGTCGTGGATGTTGGTCCAGGTTGCGATCTGGCCCCACAGCGCCGCTCCCGCCGCCGTCGAGCCCATCAGGGCCATCTGGTAAATCGACATGCCGCGGGCACGCACCCAGTCGGGCAGCGCCATCTGGGCCGACACCGTGAGCGAATTGGTCACCGCGAGCCATGCCATGCCCGCCAGGAACATGGCCGGGACTGCCACATAGGTGTTGGGTGCGAACGCCACCGTCACGGCGCCGGCCGACTGCAGCGCCGTGCCGCCCAGCAGGAGGGTCTGCAGGGGCATCAGGTTGCGAATGCGCACCATGAGCAGCGCCGCGACGATCGCGCCCGAGCCCATCGATGCCAGCAGGATGGTGAAGGTGCCCGCCGCGCCTCCGGGAAGGGCGCGCGCCACCAGGGGCAGCAGGGCGAGCAGGGCGGTGGAATGCAGGAAGAAGAGCGAAATGCGCAACAGCACTCCGCGCATCCGCGACGACTGCCAGACGAACTGGATGCCCACCCGCATTGCGCTGGCCAGCCGTTCGCGGCCCAGGGGGCTTTCCTTGTGCACGCGCCGCCAGCGCATGATGACGAAAGTGGCGGCCAGCGACAGCGCCGCGTTGAGCACGAACACCCAGGCGCTGCCGGCGCTCGCGATCACGGCCCCAGCCACCAGGGGCCCGACGATGCGCGACGCGTTCATCGCCACGCCATTGAGAGCCAGCGCGGCCGGCAGCTGCGACCTCGGCACCAGCTCCGGCACGATGGCGGCGAAGACGGGCCAGCGCATCGCCAGGCCCACGCCGTTGGCGAACGTCAGCGCCAGCAGCAGCGGCGCGGTCATCCAGCCCATCATGACGGTGGCGCAGATGATCGACGCGACGGCGGCCACCCACAGTTGCGTCATCATGAAATAGCGCCTGCGATCCAGGATGTCGGCCAGTGCGCCGCTGGGCAGGCCCAGCAGGAACACCGGCAGGGTCGATGCCGATTGCACCAGCGCGACCCACAACGGCGAGGGCGCCAGCGACGTCATGAGCCAGGCGGCGGCCACGTCGTTCATCCACATCGAGGTATTGGCCGCCATCCAGGTGATCCACAGCATGCGGAACACGGGCCGCCGCATGGGCGCCAAGGCGGAGCGCGAGTCGTCGGAGGGCTGGGCGGCGGTGTCGATGGGACGTTCCGGCATGGATCACCGATGGGGAGTCAATACCGCCGCTCGAGCACCATCTGGTCGTTTTCGCGCTTCATCTGGAAGCGGCCGAGGAAGCTGTTTCCCAGCAGCACATGGGATGTGCCCGCCGGCAGCACCGCGGCGTCGACGTCGTGGATTTCCACGTCACCGATGCGCACCGTGCGCAGCTTGACATGCCACACGGCCACCATCCCGTTGGCCGTGCTGCCCCAGCCCGGCTGGCCGGACTTGTAATCCAGCCCGATGCGCCTGGCTTCCGGCACGCCCATCGCCACGGACGTGGCGCCGGTGTCCACCAGGAACTGCACCGCGTGGCCGTTGATGGCCCCCAGAGTCATGAAGTGCCCGCCGCTGCCCGCGGTCAGCACGATGCGGCTGCCGCGCGCGCCGCCGCCGGCGCCGCCGACGCTGGCGGGGGCCTCGCCCACCCGCAACGTGTGCCGCCTGCCGCCCATCTCGACGACCGCCTGGTCGCTTGAAGTCGAGATGACCTTGACGCCCTGGTGCGACTCGCCCGCGGCTACGGTTTTGGGCGCGGTGCCGTCCACGATCAGCAGCGCCTTGGCGCCCAGCATGCCCTGCAGCGCGACGGACTGCGCCACTGCACTACCTGCGGCCATCAACGCTGCGAGCGCGAGCACAACCTTCGTGGGCCACCGCGGAACCGGCTTCGCCGGGCCGCTGGTGGCGCCCCCTTGAGGGGGAGGCGGCCGCAGGCCGCTTCGGGGGAGAGTCATCTAGTCGCGGAAGTTGTTGAACGAGAGCGGCATGTCGGCGATCTCCTTGCGCAGCAATGCCATCACGGCCTGCAGGTCGTCGCGCTTGGCGCCGGAGACGCGCACGGCTTCGCCCTGGATGGCGGCCTGCACCTTGAGCTTGCTGTCCTTGATGAGGCGCGTGATCTTTCTGGC
>DATMBW010000127.1:0-3053 GCA_035559095.1 Ramlibacter sp. | reverse complement strand
CGCCAGCGGATAACGGCCGGTGCGGAAATAGATGTCGATGAAGTTCACGGCCACATAGCTGTGGCGCACGCGGGCCTGGCCGGGGCCGGGATCGCCGACTTCGACGGTCTCGTGCCGCAGCACGTCAGGGCCGCCGGTCTGGTAGAAGCGAATGGCATGGGCCATGGTGGTTCCTTAAAGATTGAGGTGATGCTCAGCAGGCGTAGGCGGCGAGCGTGTCGATCAGCGGCATGGCTTCGCGCCAGCGGCCGTAGCCCCAGGCCGGGTTGAGGTGGCCGACTTCGCCCAGGTCCACCAGCGTGCCGTTCCAGTTCTCGGCCATCTCGGCGACACGCTCGTAGCCGGCCAATGGATCGTTGCGGCTTGCCGCGACGATGCTCGGGAACGGCAACGACCTGCGCGGCACCGGCAGCCATCCGCCCGCGCGCAGCGCGTCGAGGGTGGGATAACCTGGCGGCATCGGTCGCTCGAAATCCGGCGGCGTGGCCAGCAGCGCGCCCCGCACCTCGCGGCGCGTCTGCCGCGCCCAGTGCACGGTCATGATCACGCCGCCGCTGTGGGCCACGATGATGAGCGGCCCGTCGACGGACCGGGCTTCCCGCTCGATCGCGGCCACCCTGGCGGCGCAGTCCAGGTCCTCGCGGCCCATCGGCGGCACGGTGCGCACCCGCGACAATTCAGCCGCGAGCAGCGTCTGCCAGTGGTCGGCCACGTGGTCACGCAGGCCGGGCACGATCAGGACGGTTGGAAACTGGACGCCCGCCATCGTCTCACGCAACCTTGCGCAGGTACCCCTGCTGCCGGCCCTTGGCGTTCGGCGCAAAGCCGTTCCTGGCGAGCGTCTCCTCGACGGTGTCGTAGAACACGCCGATCTTGCAGATTTCGCGCGCTTGCCTGCCGGTGGCGACTTCACGGCCGAATTCGCGCGAGATGCGAACCAGCTGCTCGATTTGCTGCACGGTCGTCATCTTGGCCGTGCGCGACTGGTTCCAGAGGTTGTCCTCGATGCCGCAGCGCACGTGCAGGCCCATCGCGAGGCCCATCATGTTGACCGGGAGCACGTTGCGCATGCTGCTTTCCACGGTGAGCACGGCGCCGTCTGGAATGGCGCGCACGAAGTTGGCCAGGTTGTAGATGTTGGGCGCATCCATGCCGCCGCTGATCGCCACCCAGTTCATCACCAGCGGGCCCTTGTAGACGCCGCGGCGGATCATGCGCTCCACCGTCTCGTAGCTGTTGATGTTGTAGAACTGGAAGGCGCTCTGGATGCCGGCGGCGCTCAGGCGGCGCACGTGCTCCTCCACCCAGCCCGGGCCGGAGGGGACGATCATCTCGCGATAGGCCCTGGCGTTGTCGGGATCGGCCAGCGAGGTGCCCGCGTAGTCCTCGATGTCCATGTGCTCCAGCACGTTCATCTGCGTCGTGTTGACGGTGACGGTGACCTGGTCCGGCTTGGGATCGAGCTCGGCCAGCATGTGGCGGGTGTCGTCCGACAGCCACTTGGCCGCCGCGCCCTCGCTTTCCGGCGCGAAGGAGATCGACCCACCGACCTGGATGATCATGTCGGGCACGGCCTTGCGCACACCGGCGATCAGCTCGTTGAACTTGGACAGGCGCTTGCTGCCCTTGCCGTCGAGTTCGCGCACGTGCAGGTGCAGCACGGTGGCGCCGGCGTTGTAGCAGTCCACGGCCTTTTGCACCTGTTCTTCCATGGTCACCGCGATGTCCTCGGGAAAGTCCGAAGGAATCCATTCGGGGCCGTAGGGAGCGGCGGTGATGACCAGTTTGTCCTGGTTCTCGGGGAAGAGCGAGCCGTCGAGGAAGTTCATGGGGAATCCTTTGGTGATCAGGGTTTGAGAGGGGTGGATTCAGAACGGGGTATCGCCGACGATGCCGGCGCGTTCCATTTTTCGGTGGCAGGGCGGGTAATCCATCACCGCGTAGTGCTGGGTGCCGCGGTTGTCCCACATGGCCATGCTGTTCGGCTTCCAGCGCCAGCGCACCTGGTACTCGGGGATGAAGGCCTGGCTGATCAGGTACTGCAACAGCTGCGATGCGCCGGGTGCGTAGTCCTGGCCGTAGCGCACGTTCTCCGCGGTGTGGAAGTTGGTGAAGTGCGTCGCGAACGCGTTGACGAAGAGGATCTTCTCGCCCGTTTCGGGGTGCGTGCGCACCACGGGGTGCTCCGCATCGGGAAACTGCGCCTTCAGCGCCAGCCGCTTCTCGGCGGGCATCGCGGCGCCGAAGCTGGCCTCGATGCTGTGGCGGGCGCGCAAGGACCCGATCTGCGACTTGATGGGCTGGGAAAGACGCTCATAGGCCAGCGCCATGTTGGCCCAGATGGTGTCGCCGCCGACCGGCGGACATTCCACGCAGCGCAGCACGCAGCCCAAGGGCGGCTTCTCGCGCCAGGTGGCGTCGGTGTGCCACGAGTTCTCGTAGCGGTCGCCCGGCGAGTCGGGCGACTTGTAGATGCGCACGAGGCCGGGATGCTCGGGGTCACTGCCGGCGACCGGGTGGTCTTCCAGCTCGCCGAAGTGGCGCGCGAAGGCCACGTGCTCGGCACGGGTGATGTCCTGGTCGCGAAAGAACAGCACCTTGTGCTTGAGCAGCAGGGCGCGGATTTCGGCCACGATGTCGGCGTCGCGCGACGCGACGCCGAGGTCGATATTGCCGAGCTCGGCGCCGATGGCGCAGGTAAGGGGCTCGACGCGGATCGAGCGCTGCAGCGATTCCGCCTTGACCACGGCGGGCGTGGCGGGGCGATGTATCTGCTGGGTCGCTAGGGTCATGTTGCTTTCTCCTTGGAGTCCCAAGGCTAAGCAACGAACGACGATTCGGACCCCCCATCGCAGAGGGGGGAGGCATGTCATGCCGAACTCATCCGGCGTCCATGGATTGCGGGTCAAGCGCGCAATGACAACCTTCCTTGTGGCCAGCCCGCAGTCCCAGATTGCATGTCATGCCGAATTCATCCGGCCTCCATGGATTGCGGGTCAAGCCCGCAATGACAACCTTCCTTGCGGCCAGCCCGCAGTCCCAGATTGCATGTC
>DATMBW010000126.1:0-10378 GCA_035559095.1 Ramlibacter sp. | reverse complement strand
GACGACATCCTCTGGGACATCGACCAGGCGCTGCGCCAGGCGGTGCGGTAGATCGCTACACGGCTTGCACGCAGGCGTACAGGCCTGCGATCGGTTGGCGCTGATCCTCGCGGATCGGGCGGCGCAACATGCTGCGGACTTCAAAACCATGGCGCAAGGACAGCGCGCGCAGATAGCGCTCCGAATGGGCGTAGCGCTGGCTGGGCCGCAGCACGAAGTCGTGTTCTTCGGGCGCCACCTCGACCGAAAAGCAGAAGACGCCACCGGGTTCGATGATGCGGGCCACACCGTCGAAGACCGCCTCCAGGGCTCCCACATAGATGAAGACATCGGCCGATACAGCCAGGTCGTAGCGCTCGCTGGTGGTCGCGAGATGGTGAACCAGGTCGTCCCGCACGAGGCGGTCGTACACGCCCAGGGCCCGGGCCCTGGCGAGCATGTTGCCGGACAGGTCGAGGCCGTCCAGGCGCTGCACTATCGGTTTCACCAGCGGCCCGCACAGGCCCGTGCCGCAACCCAGGTCCAGCCCTCGGGCGAATCGGCGCCCCAGTGCCGCGAGCTGGTCCACCAGCACCCGGTGCGCCTGGTAGTTCAGTACCTGCACCAGGTGTTCGTCGAACTTCTCGGCATAGCCGTCGAACAGGAATTCGACGTAGCGCAACGGCGGGCTGGCGGGCGCATCGGCGCCGTTCAGCGCGGCCAGGAAGTAGCGGTTCAATTCCGGGTCGTCCCCGTGATCGAGCGCGTGCCGGAAGGCCGCTGAAGCTTCCTCGTACCGCCCCATGTCTTTGAGCAAAGCGCCGCGCCGGCTCCAGGCCCGGCCCAGCCTCGGGTCGCGGGCCAGCGCTGTCTCGTACGATGCCAGCGCCTCGTCGTGCCGCTCCAGGCGCTGCAGCGTCTCGCCCTGCAGCATCCAGGCGGTCGCGTGATCGGGCCGCAGGTGCAGCAAGCGGGACCAGCCGTCCAGCGCCGCAGCGTGGCGCCCCAGCATGTCCAGGGCAACGGCGCGGTGCTGCAGGGCGTCGGCGGCATCAGGATCGTGCTTCAGCGCCTGCTCCAGCACTTCCAATGCCTGTTCGGGCTTGCCTAGCTTCAGGCGGGTGGCGCCCAGGTTTGCGAGGGTCGAAGTTCGCCCAGGCACGAGCGACAGCGATGCCTCGAACTGCCGCTCGGCAGCGTCGAACTGGCCGGCCTCGTGCAGGCGCACACCGTCCATGAAAAGGTCCCGCGCCTGCTCGAATGGATTGCTCATGGATTGGATTTGCGGAGGGGGAGCACCGATGATAGGGGCCGACGGGGCCGCCGCCTGCGACAATGCAGGGATGAGTTTCGCACCCCTCCAAAACGACAGCTTCCTGCGCGCCTGCCGGCGCCTCTCGACACCCCATACCCCCGTCTGGCTGATGCGGCAGGCAGGGCGCTACCTGCCTGAATACCGCGACACGCGCGCGCGGGCCGGAAGCTTCATGGGCCTGGCCACCAACGTCGACTATGCGACCGAGGTCACGCTGCAGCCTCTGGAGCGCTACGCGCTCGACGCCGCCATCCTGTTCTCCGACATCCTCACCGTGCCCGACGCGATGGGCCTGGGCCTGAGCTTTGCCCTGGGCGAAGGGCCCCGCTTTGCCAAGCCGGTGCGCGACGAAGGCGCCGTCAAGGCGCTGCGCATGCCCGACCTGGACAAGCTGCGCTACGTGTTCGACGCGGTCACTTCGATCCGCAAGGCCCTTGCCGGCCGCGTGCCCCTGATCGGCTTCTCCGGCAGCCCATGGACGCTGGCCTGCTACATGGTCGAAGGCGCGGGCTCCGACGACTACCGCCTGGTCAAGACCATGCTGTACCGGCGGCCCGACCTGATGCACCGTGTGCTGGAAATCAACGCCGATTCGGTGGCGGCCTACCTCAACGCCCAGATCGACGCCGGCGCGCAGGCCGTGATGATCTTCGACAGCTGGGGCGGCGTACTTGCCGACGGCGCCTTCCAGGAGTTCAGCCTGGCCTACACGGCACGCGTCCTGCGGCAGCTCAAGCGCGAACACGACGGCGCGAATGTTCCACGGATCGTGTTCACCAAAGGCGGCGGGTTGTGGCTGCAGGAAATGGGCGAGCTCGACTGCGACGTGCTGGGCCTGGACTGGACTGTGAACCTGGGCCGCGCGCGCTCGCTGGTGGGCGACCGCAAGGCGTTACAAGGCAACCTCGATCCGAACATTTTGTTCGCGCAGCCGGCGCAGATCCAAGCCGAGGTGGCGAAGGTCCTCGCGAGTTTCGGCACGCCGCATCTGGGAGAAGGCAACGGGCCGACGCACATCTTCAATCTGGGCCACGGCATCAGCCAGCACACACCGCCCGACCACGTGCAAGTGCTGGTCGATGCGGTACACGAGCGTTCCCGCCAGCTGCGGGCCCAGCCAAGCGCCTGATCGAAAACTTCGTCATCAGGGTGTTCCCTAGGGCAATCGCCTCTGCAAAATCTTTGCCAGGCGCTTGACTTATGCACAAAACCCATGCGGCGGGCCACAAAAATTGTCGCAAGCTGCTACAAAACCAATAGCGCTTCCAAGTGGTTGATTTTCCAGGGTTTTTAATACTGCCGTTTTTACGGACATTCCAGCCAAACCCTTGATTTCTCAAGGCTTCGAAGCCTTCGCGGAGTAGCTATCAACAAAGTTATCCACACGTTTATGAGATTCGAGCCAAACCGCTTTCAAATCAAACACTTAGGCAGCGTTTCGGAAACCAGCCTCAACAAAATCGGCTAACCGGGGCTTGCCATGATTCACCGGCTTGCCGTCGTCGTGCCCACCCCGGCGCACAGCTCGATCAGCGGGCCGTTGAGCTATTTAAGTGAGCTGCCACTCGCGCCGGGTACGCTGGTGCGCGTGCCGCTTGGCCAGCGTGAAGTGCTGGGCGTGGTGTGGGACGACAGCCGGGCGATGGCCGACGCCCCTGCTGCAGTGCAGGAAAAGCCGGTTACCCTCAGATTGGATGAGATCCCGCCAATGAGCCCGGCGTGGCGACAGTTGGTTACCTTTTCAGCGAATTATTACCAACGCAGTTGTGGCGAAGTCGCGCTGGCCGGGCTGCCTCCGCAACTGCGCGACTTGACTGCGGTGCAACTCGCACGGCGCCTGAAACGGGCCCCATCCGCGCCGCCACATGCGACCGCACAAACTGCATTGGCCTTGACCGCGGAGCAGCGCGCCGCGCTTGCCGCGTTCGAGGCGGCACCCGGCCCCTTCCTGCTGTTCGGCGCCACCGGCAGCGGCAAGACCGAGGTCTACCTGCAGGCCGTGCAGCGCCTGCTCGAGAGCGATCCCCAGGCGCAGGCACTGGTGATGGTCCCGGAGATCAACCTCACGCCGCAACTGCAGCAGCGGTTCGTCGCGCGCTTCGGCGCGGGCAACGTCGTGGCGATGAACAGCGGCATGACACCGCCGCAGCGCCTGAGAAGCTGGCTTGCCGCGCATGCAGGCGCGGCCCGCATCGTGCTGGGAACGCGCATGGCGGTGTTCGCCTCGATGCCCCGCCTGAAGCTCATCGTCGTGGACGAGGAGCACGATCCCAGCTACAAGCAGCAGGAGGGCGCGCGCTATTCGGCGCGCGACCTGGCCGTCTACCGCGGCAAGCTCGAAGGCGCGAAGGTGCTGCTGGGCTCGGCCACGCCCTCGCTGGAGAGCTGGCAGGCCAGCGAGAAAGGCCGTTACCAGCGCCTCGTCATGGCGTCGCGTGTGGGCCAGGACGCGGACGCCGGCACAGGCCGCCCGGGCGGCTTTCCCGACGTGCGGCTGGTGGACATGAACCTGCAGCCCAAGAACACGGTGTTCTCGACCCAGCTGCTCGACGCGATCCAGCAGCGCATCGCGCGCGGCGAGCAGTCGCTGGTGTTCCTGAACCGGCGCGGCTACGCGCCGGTGCTGGCCTGTACCGCCTGCGACTGGAAAAGCGAATGCCGGCACTGCAGTGCGTTTCGCGTGTTCCACAAGATCGACCGCACGCTGCGCTGCCATCACTGCGGCTACGCCGAACGCGTGCCGCGCGCCTGCCCCAGCTGCGGCAACGTGGACATCGCGCCCCTGGGCCGCGGGACCGAGCGGCTCGAAGAGCAGCTGGCCCAGCTGCTGGCCGATGTGAAGCAGCCGGACGGCCGCAGCCTTCGGATCGCGCGAATGGACGCCGACAGCACCCGGCTGAAGGGCGCGCTCGAGCAGCAGCTCGCCCGCATGCACGCGGGCGACGTGGACGTGCTGGTGGGCACCCAGATGGTCACCAAGGGCCACGACTTCCGGCGCATCACGCTGGTGGCCGCGCTCAACCCGGACTCGGCCCTGTTCTCAAGCGACTTCCGCGCGCCCGAGCGGCTGTTCAGCCTTTTGATGCAGGCGGCCGGCCGCGCGGGCCGGGACGCGGGGCAGGCGCGGGCCAGCGAGATGTGGGTGCAGACCTGGCATCCGCGCCATCCGCTGTTCACGGCCTTGTGCCGGCACGACTTCCCGCTGTTTGCCGCGCAGCAGCTCAGGGAGCGCGAGCAGGCCGGGATGCCGCCCTTCGGCTTCCAGGCCCTGCTGCGCGCCGAAGCGCGCAGCCAGGAGGCCGCGCAGGCCTTCCTCAACGCGGCCGGCGCCGCCGCGTCCGCGCTCGAGGGGGCGGACCGGGTGACGCTCTACTCGGCGGTGCCGATGAGCATTCAGCGCGTGGCCAACATCGAGCGGGCCCAGATGCTGGTCGAAAGCGCCTCGCGGGCGGCGCTACAGCGCTTCCTGGTGGCCTGGCAACCGGCGCTGCAGGCGATCCGCGAGAAGGGGCTGATCCGCTGGGCCGTGGATGTGGACCCGCTGGCGATTTGACAAAGCGCGGCCTCGCTCCGCCATGGATCCCGGATCGGGCCTGCCCCGGACTTGATCCGGGGTCCGGGATGACGAAGGACGGATGACGAAGGGCGTGTCACGTCACGGATGGAAGAGGACTCGTCAAGTCCGCGATGACGCAGCTCTTGTCACGTGGGAATGACAGAGGATTTGTCATTCCGGACCCCGGATCAAGTCCGGGGCAGGCCCGATCCGGAATCCATGCTCTTGATCCGCAGCGCCGCGTCGTAAAGCTCATTGCGCGAGCCGCCCGTGATTTCGGCCGCCAGCTTCACCGCGCTTTTCACCGGCAATTCCGCCAGCAGCAGCGTCAGCACCCGCACCCCCTCATGCTCTTGCGGGGCTAGCGCCGCCGCGTGCAGCACCAGAACGAACTCGCCGCGGTTGCGCTGCGGGTCGGCGGCCAGCCAACCCGGCAATTCGCCGCACGCCACGGTGGCGATCTCCTCGAACTGCTTGGTCAGCTCGCGCCCGATGGTCACCGGCCGCGAGCCCAGCACGGCAAGCGCGCGAGCGAGCGCTTCGATCCGATGGGGCGCCTCCAGCAGCACGGCCGCCCGAGCTTCCCCGGCCAGCCGCGCCACCGCGGCCTGGCGCTCGCCCGTCTTCGCCGGCAGGAAGCCGGCGAAGACGAAAGCGCCATCCTCGCCGGCGGCGCCCGCGACACTCAACGCCGCGGTCACGCTGCTGGCGCCCGGCAGCGGAACAATGCGCAGGCCGGCCTCACGCACCGCGGCCACCAGCCGCGCGCCCGGGTCGCTGACGGCCGGCGTGCCGGCATCGCTGGCGTAGGCCACGCGCTGACCCTGCCGCAGGCGCTCGATCACCGACTGCGCGCCCTGCTTCTCGTTGTGCTGGTGCACGGCGAGCAGCTGCGCCGCCGTCTTGTCGATGCCATAGGCGCGCAGCAAGGCCTGCGTGTGCCGCGTGTCCTCGCACGCAACCGCATCCGCCAGCTGCAGCACGTGCAGCGCGCGCAAGCTGATGTCGGCGAGGTTGCCGATCGGCGTGGCGACGACGTACAGCGCGCCTTGCGGATAATGCTGCGAGGCCGCCGCGTCGCGCGCGGCGTTCAAGGCTGAAGCGAACAAAGCGGTCAATGCAATCCCCTCGCAACAAAGGCGCGGCGCCTGCCGCCAGCACCAAGCAGGCCGGCGACGCGGCCGAGGACCGGGCCCTCGCGCACCTGCTGGACCGCGGCCTCACGCTGCTGGCGCGCAATTATCGGACGCCCGGGCGCGGCGGCGGCGAGATCGACCTGGTGATGCGCGAGCCGGGCGGCACGCTGGTGTTCATCGAGGTGCGCCAGCGCGCCAGCCGCTCGTTCGGAGGCGCCGCCGCCAGCATCGGCCACGCCAAGCGCCGGCGCATCGTGTTCGCGGCGCGCCACTACCTGATGCGCCTCGCGCAACCGCCGCCCTGCCGCTTCGACGTGGTCAGCGTGGAGGCCGGCGCGATCGAATGGCTGCGCGGCGCGTTCGAAGCGGCGTGAAGCGCGGCGCAAGGCGGTTCAGGCGCCGCCATCGACCCGGGACAGCAGACCGGCCACGCTTTCATTGCCGATGCCCAGCGGCTCGACCAGGTCGTTCTGCGCGGCCAGATCCTGCCCGACGATGAGGCTGCCGGCCTGCACGATGGCCTCGGTCGCGGGCATCGGCACGCCGGCGATCCGGCCGAGCACGGCGTTGAACACCAGGCCGAAGGGCAGGTCCTCGAAGATGAAGCGCGTGCCGGTGTCGGTGGGGCCCGGCGGGCCGCCCCGCTTGGCATGCAGTTCGGCCGCGATCTGCGCGAGCGCCGTGGCGGCCGTGCCGAACGACTTCGCGAAATGCTGCTCGATGGTTCGCACCACCAGTCCGAAGGCGCGCGCCAGAGCCAGCCGCTCCGCATCCAGCCGCGTGATCACGGCCGCCACCTGCGGCGTCATGTAGTGGTACTGCGGCCAGTTCTCCGCCCGCTCGATGCGGGTCCAGTTGAACAGCGCGAGCGGCCCATGTGCCACCGGGTTGATGTTGGACAGCGCGCTCGCCAGGGCGTTGGGGTCGGCCACGAACAGGTCGCCGAACAGGCTGCGGCACAGCGCCAGCGCGGCATCGGTGCGGCTGCGCGGCAAGGCCGAAACCCCGAGCTCGGTGCGCCGCGTCATGATCCGCACCTCGGCCCCACCGGTGCGCCTTGCGGTCAGCACCGTCGTGCCCATGCTGGCGACCGTGATGTCGACGCCGCCGCGGCGCGCGGCTTCGAACAGGTACAGCGAAGAGAGCGAACTCATCGAACTCACGATGACGGTCTGGCCGCCGGCCAGGTGCGGCAGCAACGCATCCATCACGCGGCGGTGGCCATTGACCGGTATGGCGATCAGCAGCACTTGCGCCTGCCTGGCGAGCGCCGCGGCACTGGCGGCCACGCCGATTCTCGCCTGCGCCTCCAACACGCCGGTGGAACGCAAGGGCGCATCTCGCAGGGCCGCGGCGCCCTCGCCGCCGGGAGACCAGACCGTCACCGCGTGGCCGGCCTGGGCCAGCCAGGCGGCGCTCGCGTAGGCGATGCCGCCCGTTCCCGCGATGCCGATGTTCATGCCGCCGCCGTCCTCATTCGGCCTTGATATTGCCTTGCCGGATCACCTTGCCCCAGCGCTCGAAATCGTCGGCGACGACCTGCCCCAACTCCTTGGCGCCGCCGCAGGCGGCCAGCGCGCCGAGGCCGCTGAAGCGTTCCCGCGTTTCGGGCAGGTTGCAGACCGCGACGATTTCCGCCGACAGCCTGTCGACGAGGGCGGCCGGCGTTTTCGCGGGCGCCAGCAGGCCGACCCAGACCGGCACTTCCAGCCCCTTCAGGCCGCTGGCCTCGGCCATGGTGGGCGTTGCCTTGAGGTTGGACAGGCGCTGCGTCGTGAACGTCGCCAGCACGCGGGCCTTCTTGTCTTCCGCCATCGGGTCGATCGAGGCGGAACTCGTCACGATCAGCGCGACCTGCCCGCCCAGCAGATCCGTGAGCGCCGGCGCCGCGCCCCGGTAGGGCACGTGCAGCAGCTGGACGCCCGCGGTCTGTGCGAACAGCTCACCGGTCAGGTGGGAAATCGTGCCGTTGCCGGTCGAGGCAAAACTCACCTGCCCCGGGCGCGCCTTGGCATCGCGCAGCACGTCCGCGACGCTGCTGTAGGGACTCTGCGCGCGCACCCCCAGCGTCATCGGCGTGTCGGCAACCATCGCCACCGGCGCGAAATCCTTCTTCGCGTCGTAGGGCAGCCTGGCATTGAGGTGCGGCGCGATGGAGATCGCGCCGCCGGTGGCCAACAGCAGCGTATTGCCGTCCGGCGGCGCTTTGGCCACGAAGTCGGCGGCGATCACGCCCCCGGCGCCGGCCTTGTTGTCGACCACGACCGGCACCCGCAAGCGCGCGCCGAGTTTGTTGGCCAGGTAGCGGCCGATCACGTCCTGCGCCCCGCCGGCGGCAAACGGCACGACGATGTGCAGTGGGCGCGCGTCGGACGCCGGGGTCGGGACCTGGGCCTGTGCCTGGGCCAACGACAAAGTCAGCCCGGCAAGGGCCGCGGCCAGCGGCTTGAAAGGGATTTTCATGGTGGGACTTTCACAACAAGGAAGAACGGGAAAGGATAGCTTGTAGCAGTTTGCACGCCGCCAGACGCGCCATCAGGTCTTGGCGGCCCGCTCCAGCGCGCCGGCGAAATCGACGATGAGGTCATCGACGTCCTCCAGCCCGGCGTGCACGCCCACCAGCGGACCTTCACCGGAAGACGGCCGCACGCCCATGGCACCGACCTGGGTGACGTCAGTTCCAGTTTTGCCATGGAAGAAATCAAGTGCACGACGAAGTTGCCCCTGGACTACGCACCGTCGTGAACTGCCGGCTTGTCCATGGTCGTGCAGGGCACGCAACGGCTGAGCGCGCGGTCCCCATAGGGCCACGGCGTGCCCAAATCAGCGCTCTTTTCCTACAAAAACGCCGGATTTCCCGTTCCTAAACTGGGTTTGCCAATATGCACACGAGAGGTGATCACCATGCGCACTCCCGCCAATATTGCCGGCCATCCGATTCATCCGATGCTGGTCACGATTCCGATCGGCCTGTGGATCTTTTCCCTCGTGGTCGATCTTGTGGCCCTGCGCTCCGACTCGCCGCAAACCTGGGCGCTTGTCGCCTTCTACGCGATGGTCGGCGGCATCGTGGGCGCTCTCGCAGCCGCGCTGCCCGGCCTGATCGACCTGCTGTCGCTCGAGGATCCCGCGATCAAGAAGACCGCCCTGGTTCACATGAGTATCAATCTGACCGTGGTGGCCTTGTACGCGCTCAACGCCTGGATGCGCTCGACGGCCGCCGTCCCCGGCGACATCACGCTGGCGCTTTCGGTGCTGGCCATCGCGATGCTGCTGGTGTCGGGCTGGCTCGGCGGCAAGATGGTCTATCTGTCCGGTGTCGGCGTCAGCACGGAGCAACCGCTGCAGCCGCCACCGCAGCCGCAACAGCAAGAGCGGCACGCTTGAACGCGGCGCCGCGTCCCGGCAAGCCGGTCAAGGCGTTTGCAACAGGGGGCCCTTGAACAGGACCGGCCCCGTCGGTCCGCCTTCGCCCGGCACGCCGCCCTTGGGCTCGAGGCTCACTGCCAGCGCCGGCACCTGCCGCACCTGGTTTTCCGCCGCCGTGAGCCTGACCACCGCCTCGCCACCCAGCACGCCCAGTGACCGGGGCGCGCCCGATGGCGGCAGCGCCCACAGCTGCAGCGACTTGTCGGCTGCCTCCTGGAACGTCCCCAGGCGCTTCAGAGTCAGCGTGCTGTGAACGGGATCGAAGGTGACCAGCATCGAAGCGGCGGAGCGGTCATCGGCCAGCACGGCCACGTACTGGATCGCGGGCTGGGCCAGGAGCTGGGCGGCCAGCTGTGCGTTCTGGCGCGCCAGCCCCTCGCGGTCGCGATCGACCTGCGCCAGCTGCGACTCGCGCTGGCCCACCTCGCCGGCCAGGTACACCGCGACGCCGATGGCTGCGGCGGTGGCCAGGCCGCCGGCCAGGGCCGCGCCGCGCCACCAGCCCAGCGCGCGCCGCCATGGGTGCGAAAGCGGCTCGCCCGGCCCTTGAGCGACTGGCTGGTTGGCCAGGTCGATCTCGATGCGCTTCCATACATTGGGGCTGGGCATCTGGCCCGGCTGCAGTTCGGTCATGCCGGCAAAGCGCTCCTGCCAAGCCAATGCGGCGGCGCGCAAGGCCGGGCTTTGCCGGGCCTGCGTCTCGAAGCGCCGGCGCGCGCCCCCGCGCAGCGTGCCCAGCGCGTAGGCCGCGGCCAGCCGGTCGGCGAGGTCTGGATGATCCACGAGGTGCATCGCGCTGCTCCGGTCAGGCAAAACGGGCCATGCAGCCGCGCAATTGCTCGATACCGCGGCGGATCCAGGTCTTCACCGTCCCCAGCGGCAACTTCAGCTGCTCGGCCAGCTCGCCGTGGCTCAAGTCGCGCAAATAGGCCAGGCTGAGGACTTCGCGCTGGCGCGCCTCCA
>DATMBW010000125.1:0-4469 GCA_035559095.1 Ramlibacter sp. | reverse complement strand
GCCATGGGCACAGTGGAAGACCCAGAGGAAAGCCAGGCCTATCTCGGCCTGTGTTATGCGGAGCTGGAAGGCGAGGTCGGGCCCGCCGAGGCGAAACGCCGGTACGCCCGGCTTGCGCGCCAGGCCTTCCTGCCCGTGCGCACGATGACGCGCATTCTGCGGCGTGTGCGGCCGGACCTGGTGGCCGTCACGAATTCGCCCAGGGCGGAGCGCGCCGCGGTGATGGCCGCCGCGCAGCTGCAGATACCCAGCGTGTGCATGGTCGACCTGTTCGCGGTGGACGAGGTGCGCTGGATCGGCGCGCCGGACTATGCCCGGCGCGTGTGCGTGCTCAATGAAGGCGTGCGTGAGTTCCTGCTGTCGGCGGGCCGCCGGCCGGACCAGGTGGTGGTCACGGGTAACCCGGCCTTCGATGCATTGCGCGATCCGTCGGTGGCCGGGCAGGGGCGGGAACTGCGCCGCCGGCAGGGTTGGGAAGGACGCCGTGTCGTGCTCTGGCCCAGCCAGAGCGAACCCGCGATCCATCCCTTCGACGGCACCCCCGGCGACACCGAACTGCCCGGCCGCGTGCTGGCGCGGCTGGCCGATTGGGCGCAGCGCAACGACGATGCGATCCTGTGCGTGCGGCCACGTGCCGGAGAGCCGGCGCCGGTGCTGCCGGCCAGTGACCGGGTCGTGTTGACCGGCCAGGAGAGGCCCTTGCCGCCCCTGCTTCACGCGGTCGATACGATCGTGACCTTGACTTCGACCGTCGGCCTCGAGGGCCACCTTTGCGGCGCCCGTTTGATCCAGGTGCTGGGCTCGGTGTTCGAGCAGGCGATGCCCCTGGCGCGATTCGGCGTGGCCGACGCGGCAGTGCCGCTGGACGGGCTGGATCGGGCGCTTGACCACTGGACGCGGCAGCCGCGGCAGCCCATGGCTGCGGCCGCGCGCTCCGCCACGCGGCGGGTCATCGAAGAATTGGCCGAATTTCTATAATCCCCCCGTCAAGTGCGGCCACCCCGATTGCCGCGGCGGCGCCCTTCCACATCCAGCCCCAATGCCACTCATCCCCAATCCGAAGCCGGTCGATCCGTCCATCTTCGATGCGCCCGAAGACAGCGCCGACGTCAAGTACGGCCTGCCGCGCCATGTGCTTTTCTGCAAGCACTGTGTCATTTCGAACCAGCGGCCCAATTCGGCGGTGGAATACCAGCACACCAAGGCCAGCAAGAAAGCCACCATCGCCTTCGACGAGGAGGGCGTCTGCGACGCCTGCCGGTACACCGAGCAGAAACGCGGCACCATCGACTGGAAGGCGCGCGAGGACGAACTGGCGGCGCTGTGCGACCGTTTTCGCAGCAAGTCGGGCTACGACTGCGTGTTGCCGGGCTCGGGCGGCAAGGACAGCTTCTATGCCTCACACATTCTCAAGACCCGGTTCGGCATGCACCCTCTCACCTGCACCTGGGCGCCGCATGTCCACACGGAGTGGGGCTGGAAGAACTTCCAGTCATGGCTGCATGCCGGATTCGACAACTACCTCATGACGCCCAATGGACGGGTGCATCGCCTGCTGACGCGGCTGGCGGTGGAAAACCTGTTCCACCCCTTCCAGGCTTTCATGTTCGGGCAGAAATCGCTGGCGCCGAAAATGGCGTTGCTGCACGACATCCCGTTTGTCGTCTATGGCGAGAACGAGGCTGAATACGGCAATCCGATCGGCGACGCCAGCAGCGCCCGGCGCGATTGGTCGTACTTCACGTCCAGCGACAAGTCACAGATCTACCTGGGCGGCACCTCCGTCGCCAGCCTGTACGAGGATTTCGGGCTGGAGGAGCAGGACCTGCTGCCTTACCTGCCGGCGGATCCGGCGCAGATCGAGAAGAAACAGGTGGAAGTGCACTACCTGGGCTACTACCTGAAGTGGCATCCGCAAAGCTGCTACTACTACGCCGTGGAGCACGGCGGCTTCGAAGCTTCGCCCGAACGCACCCCGGGCACCTACAGCAAGTACAACAGCATCGACGACCGCATCGACGACTTCCATTACTACACGACCTTCACCAAGTTCGGCATCGGCCGCGCCACCTACGACGCGGCGCAGGAGATCCGCTCGGGCGACATCACGCGGGACGAAGGCGTTGCGCTCGTGCGGCGCTACGATGGCGAGTTTCCGGAACGTTTCGCCGAGGAAATCTTCCGATACCTCAGCATTCCGGCCAGGGAGTTTCCGCGGGCTTCGAAAATGTTCGAGTCCCCGGTGATGGACCGCGACTACTTCATGCGGCTGGCCGACAACTTCCGCTCGCCCCATCTGTGGAAACGCGAAGGCGGCCAATGGAAATTGCGCCACGCCGTGTGGCAGCCACAAGCCTGAGGCCCAAGCCAATGAACCACGTCCGGATCATCGCCAGGCTGGACATCAAGGGGCCGAACCTGATCAAGGGTATCCACCTGGAAGGCTTGCGGGTGGTCGGCGATCCGCACGAGCACGCGCTGCGCTATTACGCCGAGGGTGCGGACGAACTGCTGTTCATGGATATCGTCGCCAGCCTGTACCAGCGCAACAACCTCTCGGACATCATCAAGCGCACGGCCAACCGCATCTATGTGCCCATCACCGTCGGGGGCGGCATCCGGTCGTTGGACGACGTGAGCCAGATGATGCATTCGGGCGCCGACAAGGTGGCGATCAATACGGCTGCGATCGCCCGCCCCGGGCTGATTGGCGAGGTCGCGCGGCGCTACGGCTCGCAGTGCATGGTGCTGGGCATCGAAGCCAAGCGTGTCGCGCCGGGCCGCTGGGAGGTCTACACCGACAATGGTCGCGAGCGCACCGGCCAGGACGTCGTGCAATGGGCGCGCCGCGCGACTGAACTGGGCGCGGGCGAGATCCTGCTGACCTCGGTCGACCAGGAGGGCACGCGCAAGGGCTTCGACCTGCCCCTGGTGCAGCAGGTCTGCGATGCCGTGAACGTGCCGGTCACCGCCAGCGGCGGATTCGGCCGTGCCGAGGACCTCGCCGCGGCCGGCGCCGCGGGCGTCTCGGGAATTGCGATCGCCGATGCCCTGCACTGGAAGCGCATGACGCTGCCCGAGATCAAGGAGTACGCCGCCGCCGCCGGCCTGGACGTGCGACGCGGCGACGGGAGGGCGGCATGAGCGCGAAGGGCGAGGCAGCGCCGAAACGACGTGGAGGCGGCGCATGAGCCTTCCGGTCACCGTGCTGGACTACGGCATCGGCAACCAGCTCAATGTGCTGCGCGCGCTGGAGCATTGCGGTGCGTCCGTGAAAGTCGTGCAGCAGGCCCGCGCCGCCGACGTGGAATCCGAGCGTCTGGTGCTGCCGGGGGTGGGCGCGTTCGGCGATGGCATGGCGGAACTGCGTGAACGCGGCTTCGACGACCTCGTCAGGCGCTTCGCACAGACCGGCCGTCCGTTCCTGGGCATTTGCGTGGGCATGCAGGTGATGTTCGATGCCAGCGAGGAAATGGGCGAACATGCGGGCCTGGGCTTGCTGGCGGGGCGGGTGCGTGCCGTTCCCGCGGCCGGCACCAACGGCAGGCCCCATCGCATTCCCCACATCGGCTGGCGGCCGCTGGAGCCGGCGGCGCCGTGGGAGGGCACGATCCTCTCCGATGTCCGGCCCCTGGAACGCGTGTATTTCGTTCACTCCTTCGCCGCCGAGCCCGCACAGGACGGCGTGTGGCTGGCGAACGTGCGCTACGACGGTCTGGCGATCTGCGCCGCCGTCCACAGCGACAACCTCTACGGCTGCCAGTTCCACCCCGAGCGCAGCGCTGAAACCGGGCTGAACGTCCTCAGGCGCTTCCTCAAGCTATGAACCCCTTTCCTGTGCCCGGGCGAACCGTCGCGACCATCTGCGCGCGCGGCGGCAGCAAGGGCCTGCCCGGCAAGAACATCCGGATGTTCGCGGGTCGTCCGCTGATCGTGCACTCCATCGCGCACGCGCTGGGCTGTCCCGGGATCGATGCGGTCTATGTCTCCACGGACGATGAGCGGATTGCCGACGTCGCGCGCGCCGCCGGGGCGATCGTGCCCTACAGCCGTCCGGCGCATCTTGCCACCGACGAGGCCGGCAAATTGCCCGTGATCGAACACCTGGTGTCGCATCTGGAGCAGCAAGGCGAGTTGATCAGGCGGGTGGTCGACCTGCAACCCACCTCGCCGCTGCGCGAAAGCACGGACATCAGCGGCGCGCTCCAGACCCGGCCGGATGCGCAGCTGGTCGTGAGCGTGGCCGAGGCCGTGGACAACCCCTATTTCAACCTGGTCGAGCAGGGCGGCGACGGCCTCGTTCGCCTGTGCAAGGGCGATGGCGCGATGCGCCGGCAAGACGCGCCGCCCGTTTACGCACTCAACGGCTCGATTTATGTGTGGCAGCGCGCCGCGCTGGCGCATGCCGCCGTGCATGGCATGTGGAGCGTGGCGATCGCGCCCTATGTGATGCCGCGCTGGAAGTCGGT
>DATMBW010000124.1:0-2146 GCA_035559095.1 Ramlibacter sp. | reverse complement strand
AACGTGGCGGAAACCAAGGACGGCAAGCGCGTGCGCGTGCGCGTGGGGCCGTTCGTCACGCGCGCGGAAGCGGACAAGGCAGCGGACAAGCTCAAGGGCCTGGATTTGCCGGCCGCCATCCTCACCTTGTAGGCGTGGCTGTGGGCGGCTTGGCTACGCTGGACTGGGTGTTCCTGGCCGTGCTCGCGGCGTCGCTGCTGATGGGCGCGTGGCGCGGCCTGGTCTACGAGGTGTTGTCGGTGATGAGCTGGATCGCGGCGTTCATCCTGGCGCAATGGCTGGCGCCCGACGCCGCGGCCCTGTTGCCGGTCGAGCGCGCGCCGGAAGCCGGCCGCTATGCGGTCGGTTTCGTGGTGGTGTTCATCGCGGTGGTGTTCGCCGGCGCGCTGCTGGCCTGGTTGACCAGGAAGATGGTGCAGGCCGTGGGCCTGCGGCCGGTGGACCGCACGCTTGGCGCCGCGTTCGGCCTGATTCGTGGAGCAGTGCTCCTGATGGCGGTGGCGGTGGTGGTCAACATGTCGCCCGCGCGGCGTGCCGGCTGGTGGGCGGAGTCGAAGGGCGCGGCCATGGCGTTGGCGGCCCTCAAGGGACTGAAACCGACACTGCCCGAGCGCTTCGGGCAGTATTTACCGGGTTAGCAGGAGCGCCCCTTTTGCCGGGGCGTCAACGAGAGCATCAAACATGTGTGGAATCGTCGGCGTTGTCAGCAACGCCCCAGTCAACCAGCTGATCTACGACGCGTTGCTGTTGCTGCAGCATCGCGGCCAGGACGCGGCGGGAATCGTCACGCAGAAGGAACGCAAGTTCTTCATGCACAAGGCCAAGGGCATGGTGCGCGACGTGTTCCGCACCCGCGATATGCGCGGGCTGCCGGGCAACGCCGGCCTGGGCCAGGTGCGCTATCCGACCGCCGGCAGCGCCTACAACGAGGAAGAGGCCCAGCCGTTCTATGTCAACGCGCCGTTCGGCATCGTGCTGGTGCACAACGGCAACCTCACCAACGCGCAGGCGCTCAAGGCCGAGCTGTTCTCCGCCGACCACCGCCACATCAACACGGATAGCGACTCGGAAGTGCTGCTCAACGTGTTCGCGCACGAGCTCGAGAAGGCGACCCGCGGTGTGCCGCTGCAGCCGGAAGACGTGTTTACCGCCGTGCGCGCCGTCCACCGGCGCGTACGCGGCTCCTATGCCGCCATCGTGCTGATCGCCGGCCACGGCGTGCTGGCGTTTCGCGATCCGTTCGGCATCAGGCCGCTGTCGATGGGCCGCGGCAAGGACGGCACGGTGATGCTGGCCAGCGAATCGGTCTCGCTGGAAGGCACGGGCCACACCTTCGAGCGCCATGTGGCCCCGGGCGAGGCCGTCTTCATCGACCTGGACGGCAAGGTGCATGCGCACCAATGCGCGGACGGCCCCAAGCTCTATCCCTGCATCTTCGAATTCGTGTACCTGGCGCGGCCGGACTCGGTGCTGGACGGCATTTCGGTGTACCAGGCGCGGCTGAACCTGGGCGAAACGCTGGCCAAGCGGGTGGTCTCCACGGTGCCGCCCAGCGAAATCGACGTCGTCATCCCGATTCCGGAATCGAGCCGGCCCAGCGCGATGCAGCTGGCGCAGTTGCTGGGCATTCCCTACCGCGAGGGCTTCGTCAAGAACCGCTACGTGGGCCGCACCTTCATCATGCCGGGGCAGGGCGTGCGCAAGAAGTCGGTGCGCCAGAAGCTCAACGTGATCGGCAGCGAATTCAAGGGCCGCAACGTGCTGCTGGTGGACGACTCCATCGTGCGCGGCACCACCAGCCAGGAGATCGTGCAGATGGCACGTGATGCCGGCGCCCGCAAGGTGTACCTGGCCAGCGCCGCGCCGCCGGTGCGCTTCCCCAACGTCTACGGCATCGACATGCCGACGCCGGAGGAACTGGTCGCCTACGGGCACACCGTCGATGAGGTGCGCGAGATCATCGGCTGCGATGCGCTGATCTACCAGGACGTCGAAGGGATGAAGCGGGCGGTGCTGAAGGCGGCGCCGAACACGCCGGGCTCCTCGGCGCACCTGGACGGATTCGACGCCTCGTGTTTCGACGGCGTCTACGTCACGGGCGACATCACGGCCGACGACATCGCACGCATCAACGCGACGCGGGTCG
>DATMBW010000123.1:0-13896 GCA_035559095.1 Ramlibacter sp. | reverse complement strand
GCGGATCGGGACGCTCGACGAGGGGACCGTGACGGTGATCGCGCTCCTTCTCTTCGCCGGCGCGGTCGGCAAGAGCGCGCAGTTCCCGCTCCATGTCTGGCTGCCCGACTCGATGGAAGGCCCGACGCCGATCTCGGCGCTGATCCACGCGGCGACGATGGTCACGGCCGGCATCTTCATGGTCGCGCGGATGTCGCCGCTGTTCGAACTGAGCGATGTGGCGCTGTCGTTCGTCATCACCATCGGCGCGATCACGGCCCTGTTCATGGGTTTCCTGGGCGTCATCCAGAACGATATCAAGCGCGTGGTGGCGTATTCGACCTTGTCGCAGCTGGGCTACATGACGGTGGCGCTGGGCGCGTCGGCCTATTCCGTGGCCTTGTTCCACCTGATGACGCACGCGTTCTTCAAGGCCTTGCTGTTCCTGGCCGCGGGCTCGGTGATCATGGGGTTGCACCACAACCAGGACATCCGCTGGATGGGCGGCGTGCGCAAGTACATGCCCATCACCTGGATCACGTCGCTGCTGGGCTCGCTGGCCCTGATCGGCACCCCGCTGTTCGCCGGCTTCTATTCCAAGGACAGCATCATCGAGGCGGTGCACCACAGCCACCTGCCCGGGGCCGGGTTCGCGTACTTCGCGGTCATGGCGGGCGTGTTCGTCACCGCCTTCTACTCGTTCCGGATGTACTTCCTGGTGTTCCACGGCAAGGAGCGATATGACGAGGCGCCCAAGCACGAACACGATCCGGCCGAGGAACCGGATACGCATGGGCATAAGCCCAACCACCCGCACGAATCGCCCTGGGTTGTGACGGCACCGCTGCTGCTGCTGGCCTTCCCCTCGGTGGTGATCGGCTTCCTCACCATCGAGCCGATGCTGTTCGGCGGCCTGCTCAAGGACGCGATCGCCGTCAACGCCGACAAGCACCCGGCGATGGCCGCCCTGGCGAAGGATTTCCACGGCCCCGTCCAGATGGCACTGCACGGATTGACGGCGGCGCCGTTCTGGCTCGCGCTGGCCGGCGTGGTGTCGGCGTGGTACCTGTACCTCAAGAACCCGGCCCTGCCGGCGAAGATCAAGAAGGTCTTGCAGCCGCTGTACACGGTCCTCGAGAACAAGTACTACATGGACTGGTTCAACGAGAACGTCCTGGCCCGCGGTGCGCGCCTCCTGGGCGTGGGCCTCTGGAAGGGCGGCGACGAGGCCGTGATCGACGGGGCGATGGTCAACGGCAGCGCGCGCGGCGTGGTCTGGGTCGCCAGCGTCGTGCGGTGGTTCCAGACCGGATACATCTACCACTACGCATTCGGGATGTTGTTGGGCGTCATCCTGCTGATGAGTTATTTCGTCAGCTGGCCCATGTTGGTCGAGTGGCTCAATCGATAAGTCAGGAGTAGAGCAAAAATGGGACTTTTGAGCCTCGCCATCTGGACGCCGATCTTCTTCGGCGCCGTGCTGCTCGCGCTGGGCCGCGACGACCACGCGCGCTCGGTGCGCTGGTTCGCGCTGATCGGCGCCGTCGCCAGCCTGCTTGTCACGCTGCCGCTGTACCCGGCCTTCGACACCGCCACCTCGGCGATGCAGTTCGTCGAGAAGGCGCCCTGGATCGACCGATTCAACGTCAACTACCACCTCGGCATCGACGGCATCTCGTTCTGGTTCGTGCTGCTGACGGCCTTCATCAACCTGGTCGTGATCATCTCTGCCTGGGAATCGATCACCGAGCGCGTCAACCAGTACATGGGCGCCTTCCTGATCCTGTCCGGGCTGATGGTCGGCGTTTTCTGCGCGCTGGACGGCGTCCTGTTCTACGTGTTCTTCGAAGCAACGCTGATCCCGATGTACCTCATCATCGGCATCTGGGGCGGCCCCAACAAGATCTACGCCGCGTTCAAGTTCTTCCTGTACACGCTGCTCGGGTCGTTGCTGATGCTGGTCGCGCTGGTCTACCTGTACACAAAGTCCGGCGGCAGTTTCGACATCGCCACCTGGCACAAGCTGCCCCTGAGCCTGCCGGCGCAGAGCCTGCTGTTCTTCGCCTTCTTCGCCGCTTTCGCGGTCAAGGTGCCGATGTGGCCGGTGCACACCTGGCTGCCCGACGTGCACGTGGAAGCGCCTACCGGCGGCTCGGCGGTGCTTGCAGCCATCATGCTGAAGCTGGGGGCCTACGGCTTCCTGCGGTTCTCGATGCCGATCGCGCCGGACGCCTCGCGTGAATGGGCCTGGCTGATCATCGGCCTGTCGCTGATTGCGGTGGTGTACGTGGGGCTGGTGGCGATGGTCCAGCAGGACATGAAGAAGCTGATCGCCTACTCGTCGGTGGCGCACATGGGCTTCGTGACGCTGGGCTTTTTCATCTTCAGCGATATCGGCGTGGCCGGCGGGCTGATCCAGATGATCGCGCACGGGTTCGTGTCGGCCGCCATGTTCCTTTGCGTGGGCGTGCTGTACGACCGCGTCCATTCGCGCCAGATCGCAAGCTATGGCGGGGTGGTGAACACCATGCCCAACTTCGCGGCCTTCGCGATGCTGTTCGCCATGGCCAATTGCGGCCTGCCCGCCACGGCCGGTTTCGTGGGCGAGTGGATGGTGATCCTGGGCGCCGTCAAGGCCAATTTCATGCTGGGCCTGGCGGCGGCCTCGGCGCTGATCTTCGGCGCGGCCTACACGCTGTGGATGTACAAGCGGGTCTACCTCGGCCCGATCGTCCACGACAAGGTGCGCCAGCTCACGGACATCAACAGCCGCGAGTTCCTGATGCTGGCCATGCTGGCCGTCGCGGTGCTGGCCATGGGCCTGTATCCCAAGCCGTTCACGGACGTCATGAACGTGTCGGTGGCCGACTTCCTCAAGCACGTCGCTGCGTCCAAACTCTGAATCGGCGAGACAAAATGATCGATAAACTCAGCTGGATCACCGTTTACCCCGAGCTGGTGCTGCTCGTCATGGGCTGCCTCATCGCCATGGTGGACCTGGCCGTCACCAGCCGGCACCGCACGCTCACCTACGTGCTGACGCTGGCCACCCTCGGCGTGGTGGCCTTCATGCAGGCCTTGTACGCGTCCGGGGACACCACCCTGTACGGCTTCGGCAACATGGTGGTCAGCGACCCCATGGGCAATTGGCTCAAGTGCTTCGCCGCCTTGGCGATGATGGTGTGCCTGGTCTACGGGCGGCCCTACGCCGCGGACCGCGACATGTTGCGCGGCGGCGAACTGTTCACGCTCGCGATCTTCGCGCTGCTGGGCATCTTCGTGATGATCTCGGGCAGCAATTTCCTGGTGATCTACCTCGGGCTGGAACTGCTCACGCTGTGCAGCTACGCGCTGGTGGCGCTGCGACGCGACCATGCCGCGTCCACCGAGGCGGCGATGAAATATTTCGTGCTCGGCGCGATGGCCAGCGGTTTCCTGCTGTACGGGCTGTCCATGCTCTATGGCGCGACCGGATCGCTGGACATCGCGACCGTCTTCAAGGTCGTCAATTCAGGCCAGGTGAAGCACCAGGTGCTGGTGTTCGGCCTGGTGTTCATCGTGGCCGGCCTGGGGTTCAAGCTGGGCGCCGCGCCGTTCCACATGTGGATCCCCGACGTCTACCAGGGCGCGCCGACCGCCGTCACGATCATGATCGGCACCGCGCCCGAGCTGGCCGCGTTCGCGATCGCCGTTCGCCTGCTGGTGGAAGGGCTGCTGCCGCTGGCGATCGACTGGCAGCAAATGCTGGCCATCATGGCCATCGGCTCGCTGCTGATCGGAAACCTCGCGGCCATCGCCCAGACCAACCTCAAGCGCATGCTTGCCTATTCGACCATCGCCCAGATGGGTTTCGTGCTGCTGGGCCTGTTGTCCGGCGTGGTCAACGGCAACACGCTGTCGGCCGCCAATGCCTACAGCTCGGCGATGTTCTACATCATCACCTACGTCCTGACGACGCTGGCGAGCTTCGGCATCATCCTGCTGCTGGCGCGCGAAGGCTTCGAGAGCGAGGAGATCGCCGACCTGGCCGGCCTGAACCAGCGCAGCCCGCTGTATGCCGGCGTGATGGCCGTGTGCCTGTTCTCGCTGGCGGGCGTCCCGCCGCTGGTGGGCTTCTACGCCAAGCTGGCCGTGCTGCAAGCGCTGGTTGCGTCGGGTCAGGCGCTGTACATCTGGCTGGCCGTGTTCGCGGTGATGATGTCGCTGATCGGCTCCTTCTATTACCTGAGGGTGGTCAAGGTGATGTACTTCGACGCCCCGATCACCGCCACCACCGTTTCGGCCCCGATGGACGTGCGCGTCGTGCTATCCCTGAACGGCGCCCTGGTGCTGATCCTGGGCATCGTGCCCGGCGGGCTCATGACGCTGTGCGCGCAGGCCATCATCAAGACCCTGGCAAGTTAGGGCAGCGGCGAGGCTCGTCCCGGCTCGCCTTGATACCTGATCGGGTAGCCATGTCCGACGACAACCATCTGATCGAACGCAAGACCGCCGGCGTGGAGCTGTTCAAGGGCCGCCTGCTGCATGCCTTTGCCGACACGGTGCGGCTGGCCGACGGCTCGCAGGCGACACGCGAGTACATCGCCCAT
Organism: Ramlibacter sp.; assembly: GCA_035559095.1. Taxonomy (GTDB): domain Bacteria; phylum Pseudomonadota; class Gammaproteobacteria; order Burkholderiales; family Burkholderiaceae_C; genus Ramlibacter. The sequence goes on along the minus strand of DATMBW010000123.1, from coordinate 9,328 downwards.
CCCGGCGCGGTCATGATGATCCCGATGCTCGAGGATGGCCGGCTGGTGCTGGAGCGGCAATTCCGTTACCCGATGCAGCAGGTCATGATCGAATTCCCCGCGGGCAAGCTCGATCACGGCGAGGATCCGCTGGCTTGCGCCCGGCGCGAACTGCTGGAGGAAACCGGTTACGCCGCCCGCGAGTGGGCTCGCGCCGGATTGATGCACCCGGTCGTTTCCTATTCGACTGAATTCATCGACCTCTGGTTCGCGCGGGGCCTGACCCTGCACGAGCGCAAGCTGGACGAAGGCGAGTTCCTCGAGGTGCTCCTGGCCACCCCGGACGAATTGATGGCCTGGTGCCGGGACGGCCGCGTCACCGACGCGAAGACGATTGTTGGTGCGTTTTGGCTACAAAACGTCCTTTCCGGGTCCTGGGCCTTGGACTGGAAGCCATAATTGAAGCCTATGTTGAGCCCAGCCGCCCGCCGCCATTTGCCCCTGCTTCTAAAGGGGCTGCCGGCGCGCGAGCGCGGCCGGTCGGCGCCATGAAGGTCCTCAACCTGCGGTGCTCGAACAGCCACGCCTTCGAAGGCTGGTTCGCTTCCGAGGATGATTTCCAGGGTCAGCTCGCACGCGGCCTGGTCGAATGCCCACTGTGCGGGGACGTCGCGGTGAGCAAGTTGCTCAGCGCGCCGCGGCTGAACCTGGGCGCTGCCCAGCCCGAATCCCGGCAGGACGTGGTGAGCGTTCCTCAGCCCGAGCTGCAAGCGGCCTGGCTCAAGATGGTCCGCCACGTGATGGCCAATACCGACGACGTGGGCGAGCGTTTCCCGGAGGAGGCGCGGCGCATCCATTACGGCGAAACCGAGCAGCGCGGCATCCGCGGCCAGGCCTCGCCCGAAGAGACCGAGGCCCTGCTCGAAGAGGGCATCGGCGTGCTGCCGCTGCCGATCCCGAAGGCCCTGAAGGGGCCGCTGCAGTAACGACCGAATACCGAACTCCTATACGTTTCGGTATTCGCTTTCAATCCATGAACTGCAAAGCCGCCAGACGCGCATAGGTCCCATTGCGCGCCACCAGCGTCTCGTGCGTGCCCTCCTCGACGATGCGCCCGTGATCCAGCACCACGATGCGGTCGGCTTTCTGCACCGTGGCCAGGCGGTGCGCGATGACCAGCGTCGTGCGGTCGCGGATCGCGGACTCCAGCGCGGCCTGCACCATCCGCTCGCTCTCGGCGTCCAGCGCACTGGTGGCCTCGTCCAGCAGCAATAGCGGCGGGTTCTTCAGCATGGCGCGGGCGATGGCGACGCGCTGGCGCTGCCCACCGGACAAGCGCACCCCGCGCTCGCCCAGGAATGTGGCATAGCCCTCCGGCAAGGCCATGATGAAATCGTCCGCGAACGCGGCCCGCGCCGCCGCCGTCACTTCCTCGTCACTCGCGCCCGGCCTGCCATAGCGGATGTTCTCCAGCGCGCTGCTGGAGAAGATCACCGCGTCCTGCGGGACGATCCCGATACGCCGGCGCAACTCTTGCAGCGCCAGCTCGCGCGTGGAGACGCCGTCCAGCAGGATGCGCCCGCCTCCCGGGTCGTAGTAACGCAGCAGCAGCTGGAATACCGTGCTCTTGCCCGCGCCGCTCGGCCCGACCAGCGCCACGGTTTCGCCGGGCGCGATCGCCAGACTGAACTCCTTCAGCGCGGGGATCGCCGGCCGGGAAGGGTAGTGGAACGTGACGTTTTCCAGTGCGATGGCGCTGCCGCCGCGTGACGGGCGGCAGGGCACGGGGCTGGCCGGCGAGGTCACCGGCGAGCGGCTGTCGAGCAATTCCATCAAGCGCTCGGTGGCGCCGGCCGCACGCAGCAGGTCACCATAGACCTCGCCCAGCACCCCCACGGCGCCGGCCAGGATGATGACGTAGACGATGGTCTCGCCCAGGTGGCCGGCCGTGATCTGGCCGGCCAGCACCGCCTGGGTACCCTGGTACAGGCCCCACAGGAGCGCGGCGCTGGTGGCGATGATGATGAAGGCGACCAGGAACGCGCGGGCGCGGGTGCGCCGCACCGCGGCGCCGAACGCGTTGGTCGTGGAGGCATCGAACCGCGCCGCTTCCCGCGATTCGGCCGTGTAGCTTTGCACGACGGGAATCGCGTTCAGCACTTCGGCCGCGATCGCGCTGGAGTCGGCCACGCGGTCCTGGCTGGCGCGCGAGAGCCGCCGCACGCGCCGCCCGAACCAGGTGGTGGGCAACACCACCACCACCAGTATGCCGAGCACCTGGGTCATGACATAGGGATTTGTCCACACCAGCATCGCCAGCGCGCCGATGCCCATCACCATATTGCGCAGGCCGAGGCTGAGCGACGAGCCCACCACGGTTTGCACCAGCGTCGTGTCGGTGGTCAGGCGCGACAGCACTTCGCCGGTCTGCGTGGTCTCGAAGAACTCGGGGCTTTGTTCCAGCACGTGGGCGTACACGGCGTTGCGCAGGTCCGCCGTCACCCGCTCGCCCAGCCAGCTGACCATGTAGAAGCGCGCGGCCGAGAACAGGCCCAAGGCGGCGGCTACGGCGAACAGCTCGACAAAGTGGTGCCGCAGGGCGAGCAGCTGGGCGCCCTTGCCGGAAGCGGAGAAGCCGCCGTCGATCAGGCTGCGCAAGGCCACCGGAAACACCAGCGTCGCCATCGCGGCCAGCACCAGGAATAGCACGGCCAGCGCGATGCGGCCGCGGTACGGACGCAGAAAGGGCAACAGGCCGGACAGCGAACGCGGTGACGCCTTGGAAAGGGCCGGGGCGAAGGAGGCCATGGGGCCCAGTGTAGGCTGCGCGGTTGGATGCGAGGGACAACAACAAGGCTCCGCTCCGCACCGCCGCGGGTGCGCTCCGTGTTATGGCACCGCAGCCTGACGCCGGGTCACGCTGCTTCGTTCGGTCGCGCGTCGACCGGCTGGCGCATTCCCCTTCATGAACAAAGCGCCGTGACGATGAGCGCATCGGCACGCGGCGTGGGCTGCATTCCGCCCGGCGTGCGTACAAACAGCGGATCGTCGAGCTGCCGCCGCAACTTGGCCAGCCAGATGCTGATGGTTGGCTGTTTTTGCCCCAATTGCTCGGCCGCGCGAGTGACGCTGCGCGTGCTGTAGATCAGGTCGAACATTCGCAGCAATCTGACATCGATCGGGTTGTCGTCCAGTTCCGGAAAGAGTTGATCTTTCATTGCGCCATTAAATGTAGCCTATTGCTGCCATGGCTTGGACGTTATGGCTGACAGTGTTTATCTTTGCCCCGGAGCGGCGCGTCTACGCAGCAGGAACCTACATCGCCGGCGGCGAGTGTCACCGCGCTGTGGAAGAGATTGCAGGCGTACTCGCTTGCAAGCGCGCCGTGGGCCGCGAAGTCGCGGCCGTGCAGCTCTTGGTCGGCGAGTGCGGCGACCACTCCTGCGTCGTAGCCGCTGATCAGCAGCGCCGATTCCAGCATGGCGTCGCGGCCACGGATCTCCTGCTCGCGCGTCATGTTCGCGTCGAGTGCAGCGGCGAACACGCGGGCGCTGGCGATCCCGGGTTGAGCTATCACGCCCGGCAGCACATCTTTAGTGAGCCAGTCATGCAGTGCCTGGCGCCGCGCCGGTTCGGCCGAGAAACGGACCAGCAGGGCCGTGTTCCCGAGCCCCGCGCCAAAATTGGCTGCGACGCTGCAGAGCGTGCGCCGCATGCCGATATAGCTCTTCATCATCCTGGCGGTCCATGGCGTCGGGCTGTTCAAGCGCGCCAGGTAGGCGGACGAAGCGAGCGTGGCGAGTTCCCGCACCTCGTACATCACGAAGTAGCGCGGCGCGCCGGCAGCCGCGACCCAGCGGCTGCCGCGCAGGAAACCCGGGATCGCCAGCCGTTCCGGCAGGTGCTCGCGGGTGTGCCAGTCGTCGTGTTCGGCGATGTCATCGCCGGCGATGTCGAACAGGAGGAGCAGCGCGGCCTGGGGACTCATGTGCATTGGGTGATTGGTTTAGCCGGCCTGGGCCGGCTTGTCGGCCGTCCCGGCCTCGTGCCGCCGTGCCGCAAGGAAAACGTTGCGCATGCGTGAGACGTGTTCGTCCAGGATGATCTCGCCGCGATCGAGATCGCCCTTGGCGAAAGCCGCCACGATCGCCCGGTGTTCGGTCATGGCCTTGTTGCGGCGCAGCGGATCGCTGTTCATCACGTTGTACGTGCGCAAGGCGGCGATGCGGCCCGAAATCAGCCCATAGGCGTTGATCAGGTAGACGTTGCCGCTGTTTTCCGCGATGCATTGGTGAAATGCCGTGTCCCCGCGAGCCATGGCCAGCCGGTCGCCGGTATCCTGCGCCCGTTCCATCGCATCGACCGCTTTGCGCAACTGCATCAGCGTTTCTTCACGCCTTCGCGCGAAGCTAAGGCGCAGCGCGGCAGTCTCCATGAGCCGGCGAAACACGCATATCTCGCCGACGTCTTCCTCGGACGGCATGAAGACAAAGCTGCCGGCCTGCGGCCGAATCTCGATGAGCCCCTGCAACTGCAGCACGTTGAGCGCTTCGCGCACCGGCGTGCGGCTCACCCCCAGCGCGGCGGCCAGCTTCAGTTCCGACAGTCCCTCACCGAGCTTGAACTCACCGTCCTGGATGGCCGTGCGGATACGCTCGGTGACCTGGATGCCCAACGAGCCACCGGCGGCACCGCGCGCCCTGACGTGCGCCGCGCCCTCCTTGGCTGGCGGCGTTCTCCTCAGGGTGATGGCGGCACTTCTGGGCATTGGCATGTTCCGTAGCAAGAATGACCCGCGTAGTCGTCAGGGCCAGTGTCCCAGCGCCGCGGCTTCATGAATGGTGTCCAGTGCCGTCCGGGGCCGCACGAAGTCGTTCCGGAAGAGCCGGCAACCCTGCGTTGGCTGGTACCTCAGTTGACTGGAATGTGCGCATGGTGTTCTACTACGATACCACCGACGGGCCCACCTCCCGCCAATTTCAGCTTGTACTTCAGTCGTGACTCAGGACTTATACTCGCACTCGGTTTAACCGCGGCCGAAAGTAGCACCAGAAGTATCGATGGAATCAAACCTTTTCACAGGCTGCCCCGGGACAAGACCCATCCACTCACTTGTTAGGAGAGCTATGAACTTCACTATGGAACGCCGTACAGCGCTCAAGGCTGGTGCCGCCCTTGCCGCGGCGTCGATGATGCCGGCCTGGGCACAGGCCAAGCCGACCCTGCGATTCGCAGCGGTGTTCTCCGACAAGGACATACGCGCGGACATGATGCGGATGCTCGCCAAGGATGTCGAAGCAGACTTCAAGATCGAGATGTTCCTCAACTCGACCCTGTTCAAGCAGGGCACCGAACTGGTGGCGTTGCAGCGCGACAACCTCGAGCTTGGCAACATCGGTCCCCAGGACTTCTCCAAGCAGATTCCGGCATGGTCGATCCTTACCTCGGCATACCTGTTCCGTGACGCCAATCATCTGAATGCGTTCTTTGCCAGCGACCTGGGCGCACAGATGAAGAAAATGGTCGAGGACCAACTCAAGGTGAAGATCCTTGGGCCCACGTTCTTCGGCACCCGGCAGGTAGGCCTGAAGGTGAAAAAGAAGATCAATACGCCCGCCGACATGGCCGGCATCAAGCTGCGCATGCCGCCCGGCGATACCTGGCAGCTGCTGGGGCGTTCGCTCGGCGCCAATCCGACGCCCATGGCATACGCGGAGACCTACACCGGCCTGCAAACCGGCGCGATCGACGGCCAGGACAATCCCCTGCCGAACGTGCAGAACATGAAGTTCAACGAGGTGATGTCGCAGATCGTCCTCACCTCGCACCTCATCGGATTCGACACACTCGCCATCAACCTGAAAACATGGCAAGGCATGTCGCCAGCCAAGCAGAAGTCCTTCCAGGCCGCAGCCGACAAGGCGATCGCCTGGAGCACGTCAGAGCATCTGAAACGCGAAGCCGAGCTGGTCACGGGCTTCAAGGCCCAGGGCCTGGAGGTGTACACGCCGAACGTCAACGCGTTCCGCGAGTATGCGCAGAAGATCTATCTGGAATCCCCTGAGGCGAAGACCTGGCCCGCGGGCATGCTCGACAAGATCAATGCCATGAAATAACGGGTCGCAGGCCCGCCTGGCCGCGTGTGCCGCCGGCGGGCCGTTCCGAGCCCCGAGCCAAGTCAAGAACAATGCCCTCGAAATCCCTGATAAGCCAGGCCGGAACTTCTCTTCAACGATTTGCCCGATTGGTCGCCGCGGGGCTGATGGCGGCGATCTTCGTTGCCTTCATCGTTCAGATCGTCTTCCGGTACCTCTTCAATTTTCCGGTCGGGTGGACTTCCGAGCTTTCGGTGGTTGCTTGGCTGTGGCTCGTCCTCTGGGGCGCCGCCTTCGTTCTGAAGGAAGAGGAAGAGATCCGCTTCGACCTTCTGTCCGGGAGCGCGAGCCGCCGTACGCGCATCGTGATGGGTATCGTCACGGCAATTTCCATCATCGTGCTGTTTGCGATGTCGCTTCCCGCGGCGTATTCGTACGTGACCTTCATGAAGGTCGAAAGCAGTTCCTATCTCAAGATTCGATTCGACTGGCTGTTCTCGATCTACCTGATCTTTTCGGTTGCGGTGATCGTCCGTTATCTCTGGAACCTCGGGCAGTTGCTGCGTGGCAGGATTTCCGAGCCCGTCGAAATAACCAAAATAAGCTCCGCCCTGTGAATCCCACCAGCCCTTTTTCGCTCGCTGTCATGGCGCTCGTCGCTCTGAGCCTGCTCGGGTTGCCCATCGGTCACGCAATGATCGGCGGCTCGATCCTCTACCTCTATCTGGCGGGTCTCGACATGGGTACGGCGGCCGAGCAACTGCTCAACGGCATGTATTCGAGCTACCTGCTGCTGGCGATTCCGCTGTTCATCTTCGCCGCGACGGTAATGAGCACGGGCAGCATATTGGACCGGCTGCTGCGCTTCTGCAACGCGCTCGTCGGGCGCTACCGCGGCGGCCTGGCGCAGGTCAATGTCGTGCAGAGCATCGTCTTCGCCAGCATGTCGGGTTCCGCGCTTGCCGATGCCGCCGGCTCCGGCAAAGTGATGCAGGAGCTGATGACAAGGGACGGCAAGTACACCAAGAGCTTCGCCGCAGCGTTGACTGCGGTGTCCGCGGTGATCGGCCCGATCCTCCCGCCCTCCATTCCGTTGGTGCTCTACGCCCTGATCTCCGACGCGTCGATCGGCTACCTGTTCATGGCGGGCGTTTTCCCCGGCCTGCTGCTGGCGGCCGTGCAAATGGCGCTCATCTGGTACAGGGCCATGCGAGGAGAGTTCCCGGTCGAGGAAGCGGTGCCGCTGCGCGAACTCCCGGGCATCACCCGTGAGGCCTTTCCGGCGCTGATGATGCCGGTCATCCTCCTGGGTCTCCTCTACGGCGGTGTGACCACGCCGACCGAAGCCGCTGCCGCGGCTGCCGCGTACGCATTGGTGATTTCGGTGGGGCTTTATCGCAGCGTCGGCTGGCCTGAACTCTACGAGTCGCTCATTTCAAGCGCGCGCATCACCATATCGATCGGCATGCTGATCGCCGGAGCACTGGTCTTCAACTACGTCATCACTATCGAGAATATTCCGGCGGCGCTCAGCACATTGCTCAAGGGGTTCGATCTTTCGCCGCTGGGTTTCCTGCTGATCGTCAACGTCCTGCTGCTGGTCCTGGGCTGTTTCCTCGAGGGATCGACCATCATCCTGGTGATCCTGCCAGTGCTCCTGCCGACGGCCCAGGCACTCGGAGTCGATCCCGTGCACTTCGGCATCGTGGCCGTTACCAACATCATGATCGGCCTGGTCACTCCGCCTTATGGGCTGCTGCTGTTCATGATGGTCAAGATCGCGGAGGTACCGCTGAAGGAACTGGTCATCGACGTCCTTCCCTTCCTGGCCGTCATGCTCGTTGCGCTGGCACTGATCACGCTGTTCCCGGACTTCATTCTCTGGCTGCCCCGGCTCGCGGGCTACAAGGGCTGACGCTTGTGGTCTTGAGAGATCGCTCGGACCATGATCACGACCGTCGATATCAGCAAAGTCGAATGCGCTGTTCGAGCGGCTGATCAGCTCGGCGAAACGCCGCTGGACATGAGCGGGATGCGCACAGACGGAGCGCAACGGTGATCAGCGGCAAGACCGTGCTCATCGCGCACATCGGTTATCCGACCGAGGCCTTCAAGGCGCCGATGATCTTCAATCCGTGGTTCGATAGCCGAGGCATCGACGCCGTCGTGGTGCCGATGGGAGTGAAAAGCGAAGACTATGCGGGTGCGCTGCAGGCTTTGCGCCGATTCACCAATCTGCACGGGGCACTCGTGACGATGCCGCACAAGTTGACCACGCTGGCCCTGATGGACGAGGTTACGCCAACGGCACAGATCGCGGGCGCATGCAACGCGATTCTGCTGCGGTCCGACGGCTCGCTGCTGGGCGACCAGTTCGACGGGGCCGGCTTCGTGCGCGGTGTGCTGCGCAAGGGACACACCCTGGCCGGCAAGCGCGTGCTGGTGTGCGGCTGCGGCGGCGTCGGATCGGCGATTGCCGCTTCGCTCGCGGCCGCGGGCGTCGCCCAGTTGTCGCTGTACGACTGCCGCACGGAGTCCGCGCACTCGCTGGCCTCGCGACTGCGTGAGCACTACCCGGCGCTTCAAGTGCGGACCGGCTCGAACGACCCGGCGGGCCATGACGTCGCCGTCAATGCCACGCCGCTCGGGATGAAAGACGGCGATGCGCTGCCGTTCGACATGTCGCGTGTCTCGCCGGCCACGCTGATCGGCGAAGTGGTGATGCGGCAGGCCATCACGCCGCTGCTCGCCGCCGCCCAGGCCAAGGGTTGCCCGATCCAGGTCGGCACCGACATGCTGTTCGAAATGATTCCGGCCTACCTCGAGTTCTTCGGATTCGGAATCGCAACGCCGGAAGAGCTGAGGGCGGTTTCGCGCATCCGGTACTGAAAGGCGCAGTCATTGCGCAGCAAAATGAGGCGTATTGCGCCCATGGCATAGAAATAATGTACGAACGGGTTAGTTCCTGAGCCAGGGGTCAACCCTAGGTCGTCGCCCAGACGTGGCTTGGTGCCTCAGGAATTGCGCATGAAGCGCACGACCATGTCCACCACACTGTCGCGGCGTTGTGCGATGTACGCGGTGGAATCGGTATCCAGCTTGAAGATCAACCCGAACGTGTGGCGGTTCGATACGTTGAAAAAGCTAAGCGCGGAGATGGATGCGTGGATGTCCACCGGATCGAGGCCCGGACGGAATACGCCCGTGCGCAGGCCACGCTCGTACAGGTTGCGGATCGCTGCGATCGCGGGGAC
>DATMBW010000122.1:0-5363 GCA_035559095.1 Ramlibacter sp. | reverse complement strand
CGTGGCCGCCGATCTGGTCCTTCCAGTCGGTGGGCATCATCGTGCCGTGCCGGACATAGTGCCGGCTGCACCATTCGAAATGGTCGAAGGCGAAGCGGATCCCGAACTTGCGGCTCACGGCGTCCAGCACCCGCAGGCCCTCGGGCATGATTTCCGTCCCGATTCCGTCGCCCGGAATCACGGCGATGCGATGGCTGCTCACAGGCAGGCTCCTTGTTTGTTGAAAAATTGGAAAAAAGAGCCCTCGTCCGTGACGAGGACCGATGCGGGTCAGGCCGGCTTGCCGGCGCCGTTGCCTTCCAGGACCGAAACCAGCTCGGGCAGCATCCTGCGCGCTCCGCCTTGCTGCACTGCCGCGTCCAACGTATCCGAGACCGCATCACCGATGCGGTGCACGGCAGTGGTGTCCGCGGCCATCTCGACGTAGTAGCGCAGATCCTTCAACGCGTTGGCCATGAAGAACTGCAGGCCGGACGCGTCGCGGCTGAGGATGTATGGCTTCAGGCGATCGAGCGCCACGCCGGCGCCGCCGCCGCTGGCCAGGATGTCAACGAACACGTCCGGGCGGATGCCCCCGCGGGACGCACAGGCGGCCGCCTCCGCGATCAGGGCGACGGAACCGATCGACACGAAGTTGTGCAGCAGCTTGATGCGGTGCCCCGCGCCAACCGGACCCGCGTGGGTGACGTTCTCCGCAAAGCAGCGCAGCACCGGCATCACCTTGTCCAGGACGGCGGCGTCGCCACCCACCAGGAGGTTCAGGCGCCCTTCGTGCGCATGCTGCGCGGTCCGCGTCATCGGCGCGTCGACGAAGAGGGCACCGGCAGCGTGCACCAGGCTCGCCATGCGCTCGGTGGATGCGGGGATCGCGGTGGAACAATCGACCACGATCGTGCCGGGGCGCAGCCCTTGGAGCACGCCGTCCGGTCCAGTGAGCACCGCCTCGACTTCGGGTGACCCGGTGACGCACAGGATCAGGACGTCGCTGTGGGAGGCCAGTACGCGCGCACTCGTCTGCGCGGTCGCGCCCGCTTCCAGCAGGTCGGCGACCGGCTGGTTGCCGGGATGCTCCAGGAAGGTCAAGGGGTAGCCGTGCTTGAGCACATTGCGGGCGATGCCATGTCCCATCAGGCCGATGCCGATGATGCCGACTCGTTGCTTCATGAAATCTCCAAGTGGTAAGAGGGGGGAAAGACTCAACAATTCACGGCCATTTTGGTCCTTCTGCTATTTCGCAGGTGCGACATCGCTGCGACGCGCCGGCTGTCCTTGCGTGCCGGGGGCCGAGAGCGATTTGGACATCGCGATCCACCGGGCCAGGTCGCTCTTGACGAATGCCAGCGTCTCGGCGGGCGCGGCGGGCTGGACCGCCAGCCCGATCTCTTCCAGGCTGGCCTGCATGTCCTGCGTGGCCAGCACCTCGGTCAGCGCCTTGGCCAGCGTTGCGACCACCTCGGGCGGGAGATTCGCCGGCCCAAGCAGGGCGAACCAGTTGGAGATGCCGAGGTCGCCCATGCCCTGTTCATGCACCGTCGCCACGTCGGGCAGCGCGCGCAACCGGTTCTTCGAGGTGACGGCAAGCGCCTTCATCTTGCCGCTCTGGATGTTCGGAATGACCAGTGGCGCAGTCACCGACGTGATGCTCAGGTCACCGCGGATCAGGTCCATGATGACCTCAGGCTGCCCGCGATATGGGACATGGACGAGATTCACGCGCTGCTGGTTCTTGAACAGCTCCATCGTGAAGAACGGCGTCGTCCCCAGCCCGGCCGAGCCGTAATTGAGCTGCCCACGCTGCGCCTTCGCATACTCGACGAAGTCGGGCAAATTGCGAGCGGGCACCGCGTTGGCTGCGACGATCACCTGCGGGATGGTGCCGATCATCCCGATCGCGCTGAAGCTGGTGAGCGGGTCCCAGCCCTGCGTGGCTTCGCCGGGAGGCGCCATCGTGGTCGGCCCGCTCGCGAGCACCAGGGTGTAGCCATCAGCTTTGGCCCGCGCAGCAGCAGCGTAGCCGATGCTGCCGGCAGCGCCGGTCTTGTTCTCGACGATGAACGACTGGCCGAAGCGATCCGAAAAGCGCTGCGCGAGCTTGCGCGCGATGATGTCCACGATGCCGCCCGGCGGGAACGCGGACACAATCGTGACGGGCCGCTCCGGATAAGGCGCGGCGACGGCGGGCGCGAAGGCCCACAGGCTCATCGCGAACGCAAGCACCGCACGGGGAACCCGGCGCCCGAAGTGCCGCAATGCCAAACGTGCGGCATGGACCACAGGCTCGGCGCAGCGCCGGCAAGCAGATGGGAAATTCGTCATCTCGGTCTCCTTTTGCGTTCCCGATCGGGAATGACTAGTCATTCAAGGCAGTTCCGGCCAGCGCGTCAGCAGCCCTTGCGCCGCCTCGAGCAGCGCTGCCAGCCGCAACAGGCCGGCCTCCTGCCGGAAGCGGCCAACAAGCTGGATCCCGATGGGCAGCCCCTCCGTGCTGAAGCCGCACGGCATGCTCATCGCAGGATGGCCCGTCAGGTTGAACGGCATGGTCCAGGGGAACCAGTTCGGGCGGACTTCGGGCAGGATGCGGCCATCGATCTCGATTGTCCCGAACAGGTCCTGGTCGATCGGCAGTGCCGTGCGCGACAGCGTGGGCATGACCAGAAAATCGTTTTCGCGCAGCAACGACTGCACGTGGCGGAACAACTCGGTGCGCTCGAACATCGCACGCAGGTAGTCGACCCCGCTGACGTCGCTCACCAGCGCCAGCTGCTGCAGCAGCGAAGGACTCAGCAAATCCGGATGCTGCCTGGCCATCTCGCCGAACCGGGCCCGCCAGGCCGTGTGATTGATGGTGCGCCACAGCGGTTCGACGTTGAAGCGTGCGGACGGCATCTCGGCCAGCTCCGCCCCCAACGCCCGCAGCCTCGCCAGCGCCTGGTCGAACGCGACGGCCACTTCAGCCGCAAGCGGCCGGCCTTCGGGCGCCGCGCAGTACAGGATCCGCCTCCCGCGCAGATCGCCCTGGGGCCTCGCGGACTCGATGTAATCGGGCACGACCTGGCCAATCGACCACGGGTCGGATGCATCTTCGCCGCTCATCGCCTGCAGCATCAGCGCCGTGTCGGCCACGTCGCGCGTCATCGGGGTGACGTACGTCGCATTTCCGAATACGTCTTCTGCCTGGCTGTGCGGAACGACGCCGTTGCTCTGTTTCAGGCCGACCACGCCGTTGCAGGACGCCGGGATGCGGGTGGAGCCGCCGCCGTCGGTCGCCACCCCGAGCGGCGCGATGCCCGCGGCGACCGCCACCGCCGCGCCGCCGCTCGATCCGCCGCTGGTGCGCTGCGCGCTCCACGCATTGCGCGTGCGCCCGAACAACGGCGCGTCCGTGAAGCACTTGGCGCCGAATTCCGAGGTGGTGGTCTTGCCGATCAGGATCGCGCCCTGGGCGCGCAGGCGCGCGACCGCCACGGCATCCTGTTCAGGCACGTTGCGCTCGAACAGCTTGGAGCCGAAGGTGGTGCGCACACCGCGTGTGTTGACGATGTCCTTGCAGGTGTACGGAATGCCGTGCAACAGTCCCAGGGGATCGCCTCGCATCAGCGCTTGCTCGGCGGCCCGCGCCTGCGCCATGGCCTCGTCGCGGCAAATCGTGATGAAGCAATTCAGTTCGGGCTGCAACCGTTCGGCGCGGTCCAGCACCGCACGGGTGACTTCCACCGGCGACAAGGCGCGCTGCCGGAATTGATCGCGCAGCGCCGCCGCGGACATGAAACACAGTTCTTCACTCATGTGTTCATCCTCCCAAGACGGCCCGCGATGGAGTTGTCATTGCGGCTATATCGAGGTCATTGCGGGCTTGACCCGCAATCCATGGTGGCGCATGCAGAGCGCCCTCCAGTGAGATGGATGCCGGGTCAAGCCCGGCATGACAACTCTCATCAAATCTCCGGACAGTAGTGGGCTTGACCGGTGTTGCGAGTTTCACTTCAGTCCTCGTTCTTGAATCCGGACGATTCCACGATGGGTTGCCAGAATTTGCGTTCTGCTTGCAGCATCCTGGCGAGCTCGGTTCCGGGGAGGCCGGTGGGTTCGAGACCAAGGCTGGCAAGCTGCGCTTGAACCTGCGGCTTGCGCATCGCCGCCAGGAGCGCGCGCTCCAGGTTGTCGACGGTCTGGCGGGGCGTGCCAGCCGGCAAGTAGGCGCCGAACGATGCGCTCGCGTAGTCGAACGCGTCCACGCCGGCTTCCTTTAATGTCGGCACATCGGGCAGCGACGGAAAGCGCCGATTGCCCGAAACCGCCATGATGCGCAGCTTGCCTCCGCGATGAAGTTCGAGCTGGCTGGCCAGCGCGTCCGTGCCGAGCCGGATGTGACCGCCGACGGTGTCCGTCGCCAACTGCGCGCCTCCCTTGTAGGCCACCAGGTTCAAAGGCACGCCGATGTTCTTGCCCAGCTGGAGCAGGGCGAAATGCAGTATCCCTCCCAGCGAGTTCAGCCCGACGCTGTTTTGTCCGGGATGCTCGCGCAACCACGCGATGTACTCCGGGAGGGTTTTGTACGGCTGGTTGGGCCCGGTCGAAACCATGGTGGGTATATTCACCAAGTGGGCGACGGGGACGAAGTCCTTGTCGACGTCATATCCGAGGGGGCGCTTGTAGGTCATCGGGAAGATCACGAACGGCGCTGTCGATGCGATCAGGATCGTCTTGCCGTCGGGACTGGCGCGTTTCACGGACTCGATGGCGAGGCGGCTGGATGCGCCTGGGCGGTTTTCGACCACGACGGTTTCGCCCGTCGAGTTGCGCAGCTGGTCCGCCAGCACGCGTGCAAGGTTGTCCGTTGCGCCCCCCGGAGGAAAGCCGATCACGATCCGCACCGGTGACTGCGAGGCGGCCGGCGCCTGGGCGGAGGCCGGCGCAATGCAGGCAAACAATGCCGCGGCCGTCAGGGCCAGGCCGAGGCAGCTGGCTCGTCCGATGCCACTCGCGGCGCCGATCATGAGCACCTGCTTTCCTTTCAGGTCGAACATTCCCGCAAAGTTGATCACTGTGGTCTCCGGTGTGTTGGAAGGTAGGTTGGGGCGAGCCGCGCCTGGCGCGTCACTTCACTTGGTCGCGGCAGCTTCTTTCTTGACGCCTTTGGAGATCTCTGTCCAGAGCGTGTGGTCGTTTTCGACGAACGCCATGGTTTCCTTGGGCGTGGCGGTCACAGGTTCCAGCCCCATCGTGGTGAAGCCGGCTGCGACCTCGGGGTTACGCAGTGCGCCGTTCAACGCATGCGCAAGTTTTTCGACCACTGCCTCGGGCAGGCCTGCGGGCCCGAGTAACGCGAACCAGTTTGGGATATCCAGGCGCGGCAAGCCTTG
>DATMBW010000121.1:0-4335 GCA_035559095.1 Ramlibacter sp. | reverse complement strand
GCGGTGATCTCGCGCGCCAGCATCACCTTCGCCTCCTTCGGATTGCGCCCGCCTTCGACCTCTTTGCGCAGCGCCGCGATCTCGCGTTCCGAGCGAAAGCTCAATAGCGTGTACCAGCGCCACATCAGATCGTCCGAGATCGACAGCGCCTTGGCGAACATGGTGTTGGCGTCCTCGTTGATGCCGATGTAGTTGTTCTTGCTCTTGGACATCTTCTCGATGCCGTCCAGCCCCTCAAGCAGCGGCATGGTCAGGATGCACTGCGGATCCTGGCCGTATTCCTGCTGCAGGTGGCGCCCCATGAGCAGGTTGAACTTCTGGTCGGTGCCGCCGAGTTCGAGATCGCTCTTCAATGCCACCGAGTCGTAGCCCTGCATCAGGGGATAGAGGAACTCATGGACGCTGATCGAGCTGCCGGCCTTGAACCGCTCGTGGAAATCGTTGCGCTCCATCATGCGGGCCACCGTGTACTTCGCCGCGAGCTGAATCATGCCGCGGGCGCCGAGCGGGTCGCTCCATTCGCTGTTGTAGCGCAGCTCGGTCCTGGCGGGGTCCAGTATCTTGTCGGCCTGGGCGCGGTAGGTTTCCGCATTGGCCTTGATCTGCTCGGCCGTGAGTGGCGGACGCGTCGTGTTGCGCCCGGAAGGATCGCCGATCATCGACGTGAAGTCGCCGATCAGGAAAATCACCGTGTGCCCGATGTCCTGCAATTGCCTCATCTTGTTGAGCACGACCGTATGGCCGACGTGGATGTCGGGCGCTGTCGGATCGAGCCCCAGCTTGATGCGCAGCGGAACCTTGGTGGCTTCCGATTTCGCCAGCTTCTGGATCCATTCCTCCTCGGGAATCAGCTCCTGGGCGCCACGCAGCGTGATCGCGAGCGCCTCGCGAACGCGGTCGGTAACCGGAAACTTTGTAACAACAGATTGATTCATAAGGATTTTTTCTGGTCCGGCGCGGATGGGTTGGCTATACTCGCGCCAAACTTTTCACGTCGCCGATTCTAGTTCGGCAATTTTCCCCGTTCCGGGCTTCGGCTTGTAACCCAGGGGAACCGCCTTCAGGCCGGTAGGACAAAAAAAGATTGCCATCGTTAGGACCCATCCATTGAAAAATGGTCTGATCGCCATGGGCGGAAAACTGTTGTCGCGCGCCGCCCGTGCGCTGGAGCATCACCCCAAACATGTCACCGCATTCATCGCCGCCCTCATGCTGGGTGGCGGTGGCGCCGCGTTCGCCGTGGCCTCGCTCGGCCCCGATCCCGCCAGCCTGCCGGTGCGCCAGGTGCTGGAAGCCGTCCAGCCCCTGCCGGTGCAACAACAGATGCAGGAACTCGACCTGCACAGCCTCCAGCTGTTCCGTTCCGATGTGACCCGTGCCAGCGATAACGCGGAGGCCTTGCTGGCGCGCCTGGGCATTGACGATCCCCAGGCCGCCGCCTATTTGCGCAAGGATGCGGCGTTCCGCGCCCATCTGCTCGGGCGGGCCGGCCGCGCGGTCACCGCACAAGCCAGCGCGTCTCATGCACTCGAGAAGTTCAGCGGACGCTGGGCACCGGACGACGACGGCACGTTCAAGCGCCTCGTGGTCGAACGCACGCCCGAGGCCGGCTTCGTTTCCCGGGTCGAAACCGGACCATTGGTGGCCGCGACCCGCATGGGCAGCGCCACGGTGCGCAGTTCGCTGTTCTCGGCCGCCGACGAGGCCCGCATCCCCGATGCCGTGATCGCCCAGGTGATCCAGATCTTTTCAGGCGACATCGACTTTCACCGCGCGTTGCACTCCGGCGACAGGCTCAGCGTGGTCTACGAAGCGCTGGAAGCCGATGGCGAGGCGATGCGCACCGGGCGCGTTCTCTCGGCCGAGTTCGTGAACAAGGGCCAGCGCCACCAGGCCGTGTGGTTCCAGGAGCCGGGGCGCAAAGGGGCCTACTACACGCTGGACGGCAAGAGCCTGGAAACGTCCTACCTGGCGTCACCGATGGAGTTTTCGCGCGTGACCAGCAGTTTCGCGATGCGTTTCCATCCGATCCTGCATCGCTGGAAGGCCCACCTGGGGACCGACTACGGCGCCGCGACCGGCACGCCCGTCCGCTCGGTGGGCGAAGGCGTCGTCGTGTTCGCCGGCGAACAGAACGGCTTCGGCAAGGTCGTGATCGTGAAGCACAACAGCACGGATGAAACCCTGTATGCGCACCTGAGCCGCATCGGCGTGCGGCCCGGCCAAAGCGTGAGCCAGGGGCACAGCATCGGCGCCGTCGGCATGACCGGCTGGGCCACGGGGCCGCACCTGCATTTCGAATTCCGCGTGAACGGCGTTCACAGGAACCCGCAGGAAATCGCCCGGCGCAACAGCGCGGTGACCCTCAGCGCCGAGGCCCGGCCGCAGTTCGACCGGATTGCCTATTCGATGCGCTCGCAGCTTGCGGCGACGGCCCGGATAGTGGCCAGCGCGGAGTAGGGCCTGTTCACACTATTTTTGCCAGCTGCGTTGCGATCAAAAGGGGTCAGCCGCTAGGCGCGGAACACGGCCTGGGTTGCACACCCAGCCGTGTTGCGTAACAACGCGGATGGCCCCTTCTGATCGCAACCCGGAGGAAGCGGGGTGATAACCGCGCCACTCCGCGTTGCGCTCCTAGGCAAGGCGGCCAGCCTTGCCGTCGTCCCGCGCCTTGATTGGCGCGGTTCTCACCCCACTCGCACTGGCAAAAATAGTGTGAACAGGCCCTAATCCCGACGCGGCGAAGCGCGTGCCGGGCCGGCCCGCTAACATCGCCGCATGCCCGACTTTTACATCGGTCTCATGTCCGGCACGTCGGTCGACGGCGTGGACGGCGTACTGGCCGACTTCTCCCTCGCCGCGCCGCGCGTGATCGCGCACGCCAGCGCGCCCATGACGGCCGAACTGCGGACCGCACTGCTGCAACTGAACATTCCGGGCCCCGATGAATTGCATCGCGCCGCGCTGGCCGGCAATGCGCTGATGCGCATCTATGCCGCGGTGGTGATGGACCTGCTGGCGCGTTCCGGCGTTCCCGGCAGCGCGGTCCGTGCCATCGGCGCCCATGGCCAGACCGTGCGGCACCGGCCGGGGGAATTCGACACCACCGGCTACACCCTGCAGCTGTGCCAGCCGGCCCTGCTGGCCGAACTCACGGGCATCGACGTCGCAGCCGACTTCCGCAGCCGGGACGTCGCGGCGGGAGGCCAGGGAGCGCCGCTCGCGCCCTTCTTCCACCAGGGGCTGTTCGGCCGGCCCGGCGAGAACGTGGGCGTGCTCAATATCGGCGGCATCTCCAATCTCACGCTGCTGCGCGCCGACGGCTCGATGCTGGGTTTCGACTGCGGTCCCGGCAACTGCCTGATGGATGCCTGGTGTTCACGCCACACCGGCAAGCCGTATGACGCGCAGGGCGCTTGGGCCGCGACAGGAAAAATGCTGGCGCCCTTGCTCGAGGCGATGCTGTCTGAACCCTATTTCGCCAAGCCGCCCCCCAAGAGCACCGGGCGCGACCTGTTCAGCCCCTCCTGGCTGGAACAGCATTTGCAAGCGTTTGCGGCGGCCGCTGCGGACGATGTGCAGGCCACGCTGGCCGAACTCACTGCGCGGGCCTGCAGCGCCGACGTCCTGCGCCACGAGCCCGGCCTGCGCCGCCTCGTCGTGTGCGGCGGCGGCGTCTTCAACGCCCATCTCATGAGCCGGATGCGCAACCTGTTGTCCGGCGTGCAGGTGTCGTCCAGCGCCGACTGGGGCCTGCCGCCACTGCAGGTCGAGGCGACCGCCTTTGCCTGGCTCGCCCGCAAGACAGTGCTGCGCGAAAAACTGGAACTGCAAAGCATCACGGGCGCCAGAGGCGCCCGTGTGCTGGGTTGTATCTATCCGGCCTAGGAGCCTGCCCCGGACCACGATCCGGGGGCCGCATCAGGTCAGCCCGAAAAGCTCGAGCCGCAGCCGCAGGTGGTGCCCGCGTTGGGGTTCTTGATGACGAACTGGGCCCCCTGCAGGTCTTCCTTGTAATCGATCTCGGCGCCTACGAGGTACTGGTAGCTCATCGCATCGATCAGCAGCGAGACGCCGTTCTTGGTCATCACGGTGTCGTCTTCGTTGGTGATCTCGTCGAAGGTGAAGCCGTACTGGAAGCCGGAGCAGCCGCCGCCCTGCACGAACACGCGCAGCTTGAGGTCGGGATTGCCTTCTTCGGCGATCAGCGCTGCGACCTTGCGGGCGGCGGCGGCGGTGAAGTCGAGCGGCTGCTCGAGGTCCTGGTAACTCGGGGATTGCGTTTCCATGACGCGATTATCCGCCAATCCGCAGCGCTCAGCGCCCCACCTGCCA
>DATMBW010000120.1:0-2551 GCA_035559095.1 Ramlibacter sp. | reverse complement strand
AGCACATGGGGATAGCGGTTCCAGTCGCACAGGCCCGTATCGGAGATGGAGCCGCCAAGCGCATTGCCGTGGCCGCAGATCGATTTGCTGAGGGAATGCACGACCAGCGATGCGCCCACGGCCTTCGGTTGGAACAGGTGCGGCGTGGTCATCGTGCTGTCCACCACATACAGCAACCCGTGCTGGGCGCACAGCTTTCCGATGCCTTGCAGATCGGCCACCTGCGTGCGCGGGTTGGCGATGGTTTCCACGAAAACCATGCGCGTCTCGGGTCGCAGCGCCTGCTGTACGTTCACGGCTTCGGTGGCGTCCACCAGGGTGGCCTCGCAGCCGAGCTGGCTCAACGTGTTCATCCAGCTCGCGGTATTGCCGAACAGGAACCGGCTGGCCACCACGTGGTCGCCTTTCTTGAGCAAGGCCAGCATGGTGCAGCAGATGGCCGCCATGCCGGTGGCAAAGCACACGGTGCCCACCGCGTCTTCCATCAGGCTGATCTTCACTTCCAGCGCGGCCGTGGTCGGGTTGCCCTGGCGGCCGTAGATGTGGCCGCTGCTTTGTCCCTGGAACACGGCCGTGAGTTCTTCGGCCGTGCCGTAGCCATAGGCCGTGGCGATGTGCAGCGGCTTGAGCACCGCGCCATGCTCCACGGTACCCAGCTGGTCGGCATGCAGGATGCGGGTGGTGATGTCTTGCGTCATGTGGGTATTGTCGTAGCTGTCAAACGCGGGCGCGACCCGCGATCCTTGGATCCCGGTCAGGCCCGGCATGGCGAAATTCCTCGATTACGCGTCAAGCAAGCTCTCGCGCGTGGCCAGCAGCACCTGGTCACCGCCCGCGCTGGTTTCCAGCCAGACTGCTTCGAGCCGTGGAAACGCGGCTTCAAAATTGCCGCGTTCGTTGCCGATTTCAAGTACCAGCACCGCCTGCTCGCTCATGCGGGCGGGTGCATCGCGCAGCAGGGTGCGGATGAAATCCATCCCGTCGTCACCTCCGGCCAGCGCCAGGGCGGGCTCGGCCCGGTATTCGGCCGGCAACTGCGCGATGCTCGCGGCGTTGACGTACGGGGGATTGCAGACGATCAGGTCGTATGGGCCGGCAACGGACCGCAGGCCGTCGGACTGCAGCAGGCGGACGCGATCCGGCAAGCCATGCTTGTCGACGTTGATGCGGGCAACCGCCAGCGCGTCGGCCGAAATGTCCGCGGCGTCCACTGCCACCTCCGGATAGGCCATTGCCGCGAGCACGGCCAGGCTGCCGTTGCCGGTACACAGGTCCAGCACCCTGCGGGTGTGCTCGCCCAGCCAGGGATCGATATCGCCATCGACGATCAGCTCGGCGATCAGGCTGCGCGGCACGATGCTGCGCTCGTCGACGTAGAACGGCACGCCTTGCAGCCAGGCTTCATGGGTCAGGTAGGCGGCAGGCTTGCGCGAGCGGATGCGCTCGCCCACCAGCTCGCGCACGCCGTCCTGCTGCTGTGCCGACACCACCCGGCTGGCCACGCCATCGAGGTCGTCGAGCGGCAGGCCAAGCTTCCAGAGCACCAGCCACACGGCCTCGTCGAAGGCATTGGTGGTGCCGTGGCCAAAGGCCACGCCGGCTTTTTCGAGCTGGCTGGCGCTCTGACGAATGAGTTCCAGCAGGGTCATGAAAATCAAACTACCGCACGGGTTGTCCGGCCCGGTCTTCACAGCGGCCCCAAATGAGCCTCGAGGTTTTCCAGCGTGCGCCGGTAGATGTTCTTCAGCGGCTCGATGTCGGCGACCAGCACATGCTCGTCGATCTTGTGGATGCTTGCGTTCACCGGCCCGAACTCGATCACCTGCGGGCAGATGCGCGAGATGAAGCGGCCGTCGCTGGTGCCGCCCGTCGTGGACAGTTCGGCTTCGATTCCGGTTTCGCCGAGGATGGCATCCTGGATGGCGTCGACGAGTTCGCCCGGACGGGTGAGGAACGGCAGCCCGCCGATCACCCAGTCGAGGTCGTAGTCCAGGGCGTGGCGGTCCAGCACCTCCCGCGTGAGCTTTTGCAGGCCTTCGGGTGTGGACTCGCTCGAATAACGGAAATTGAAGTCGACCACCACGGCGCCGGGAATCACGTTGCCGGCGCCGGTGCCGCCGTGGATGTTGCTGATCTGCCAGCTCGTGGGCTGGAAGAACTCGTTGCCCCAGTCCCATTCCAGCGTCGCCAGTTCGGCCAGGGCCGGCAGCGCCAGGTGAATCGGATTCTTCGCGAGTTGCGGATAGGCGATGTGGCCTTGCACTCCCTTGACCGTGAGCTTGCCGCTCATGCTGCCGCGACGGCCGTTCTTGATCATGTCGCCGATGCGCTCGACCGACGTCGGTTCACCGACGATGCAGTAGTCGAGCCGTTCGCCGCGCTCCTTGAGCCGCTCGCAAACCACCACGGTGCCATCCACGCTCGGGCCTTCCTCGTCGCTGGTCAGCAGCAGCGCGATCGACAGCGGCGTCTCGGGACGGGCGGCCAGGAATTCCTCCACCGCCACCACGAACGCGGCGATCGAAGTCTTCATGTCCGCAGCCCCACGGCC
>DATMBW010000119.1:0-5577 GCA_035559095.1 Ramlibacter sp. | reverse complement strand
GAGTCCATCGACACCATCGCGCACTTGGCCGCCTCATCCAGCGGCGTGTCGGGCGTGATCACCCGATCCAGCACGGGCTTGCCGTACTTGTATTCGCCGATCTGGAAGTAAGGCGTCTCGGGCGTGGCCTCAATGAAGTTGCCGGCCGAATACACCTGGAACAGCCGCATGCTTTCGCCGCGGATCTGGCCGCCGAAGACCAGCGAGACGTTGAACTCCACGCCGGCGTATTTGAGCGCTTCCGCGTCGCGGTCGTAAACATGGCGCACCGCGTTGCCCAGGACGCGCGCGGCGTCGAACATGCTCTTGGCGTTCCAGATCGTCACGACCTCGCTCTCGGCGTGCTCCTTGAGCTGCTCGACCTGCAGGATTTCCCGCACCGACTGGGCGATGCTCAGGTTGCCGGCCGACAGCAGCACCATGAAGCGATCACCGGGCCGCTCGTACACGATCATCTTGCGGAACGTGCTGATGTTGTCAACGCCCGCGTTGGTGCGCGAGTCGGACAGGAACACCAGCCCGGCGTTGAGTTTGATGCCGACGCCGTAAGTCATGTCTGCTCTCCAAGCTTCTTCAATGCGTACAGGGTGTCCAGCGCTTCGCGTGGGCTCAGCGCATCCGGATTCAGCGCCGCCACCGCCGCTTCCACGGCGCTGGGCGCCGGGGCCTCGGCTACCGGCGGGGCCTCGAACAAGTCTACCTGTTCCCGGCTCAGCGTTTGCTGGGTTTCCAGCGCCGCCAAGGCGTGCCGGGCGTGGTTGACGACGGCGGCGGGCATGCCCGCCAGCCGCGCCACCTGGATGCCGTAGCTGCGGCTGGCCGGTCCGGGCTGGATTTCGTGCAGGAACACGATGTCCGAACCGGACTCGACGGCGCTCACGTGCACGTTGACGGCGGCATGGTGCCGGGCCGGAAACCCGGTCAGCTCGAAGTAGTGGGTGGCAAACAGCGTGAACGCCTGGGTCTTGTCGTGAAGGTGCGCCGCGATGCCGGAGGCCAGCGCCAGGCCGTCGAAGGTCGACGTGCCGCGGCCGATCTCGTCCATCAGCACCAGGCTCTGCGGGGTGGCGGCATGGAGGATCTGCGCCGCCTCGGTCATCTCCAGCATGAAGGTGGACTGG
The DNA here is from genome assembly GCA_035559095.1 of Ramlibacter sp. Taxonomy (GTDB): domain Bacteria; phylum Pseudomonadota; class Gammaproteobacteria; order Burkholderiales; family Burkholderiaceae_C; genus Ramlibacter. The sequence goes on along the minus strand of DATMBW010000119.1, from coordinate 4,456 downwards.
GCGTTGGCCAGGTCGTCGGCGGCGCCGATGCGGGTGTGGATCGCGTCGATCGGCCCAAGCCGGCATTCGCCGGCCGGTACGTACGAACCCATCGAGCCCAGCAGGCAGATAAGCGCCACCTGGCGCATGTAGGTCGATTTGCCGCCCATGTTGGGGCCGGTGATGATCTGCATGCGCCGTTTCGGCCCCAGGTGCGTGTCGTTGGCGATGAAGGCGCCGCCGGAGGTTTCGGCCAGCCGGGATTCCACCACCGGGTGCCGGCCCTTCAGGATCTCGATGCCGGCGTCCTTCATGAACTGCGGCCGGCACCAGCCGAGCGTGAGTGAGCGCTCGGCCAGCGCGCACAGCGCATCGAGCGACGCCAGCGCCCGGGCCAGCCGCGTGAGCGCCGGCACGAAGGCCTGCAGCTGGTCCAATAGCTGCTCGTACAGCCATTTCTCGCGCGCCAGGGCGCGGTCCTGCGCCGACAAGGCCTTGTCCTCGAAGGCCTTGAGTTCGGGCGTGATGAAGCGCTCGGCGTTCTTCAGCGTCTGCCGGCGCCGGTAGTCGCCGGGCACCTTGTCCAGTTGGCCTTGCGTTACCTCGATATAGAAGCCGTGCACCTTGTTGAACTGCACGCGCAGGTTGGCGATGCCGCTGCGCGAGCGCTCGCGCGATTCCAGGTCGAGCAGGAAGCCGTCGCAGTTTTCCTGGATGGCGCGCAGCTCGTCCAGCTCGGCATCCAGGCCCGGGGCGATCACGCCGCCGTCGCGCACCAGGGCCGCCGGTTCCGCGAGCAGCGTGCGGGCCAGCATTTCGGCGCAGTCGACCGGCGGGACCATCCCGGCACCCAGATCGGCCAGCAGGCCCTCGCGTCCGGACAGTTGCCGCGCCAGCTGCGCCGATTTTTCCAGCGATTGGGCGAGGCCCACCAGTTCACGCGGGCGCACCTGGCGCAGCGCCACGCGGGCCGTGATGCGCTCGACATCGCTGCAGCCCTTGAGCTGTGCGCGCAGCGTCTGCCACAAGCGCTCGCGCAGCTGCGCGATGGCTTCCTGGCGCTGCCGCGCCTCGCCGCGCTCGCGCCGCGGCTGCAGCAGCCAGCCCTTGAGCATGCGGCTGCCCATGCCCGTCATGCAGGTGTCGAGCAGCGAAAACAGCGTGGGCGAATCCTCGCCGCGCAGCGTCTGCACCAGTTCCAGGTTCCGGCGCGTAGTCGCGGGCAGGTCGATCAACTCGTCGTTGCGCTGCACCTGCAGGCCTTGCACATGCGACAGCGCCCGGCCCTGGGTGTGCTCGGCATACGACAGCAGCGCCGCCGCCGCCGCATGGGCGTGCGGCAGTTCGTCCGCGCCCCAGGCAGCGAGCGTGGCGCTACCCAGCTGCTCCAGCAGTTTGCGCAGTCCCAGGCCGGCCTCGAACTGCCATTCGGGGCGCTGCGTGAGCGACAGCGGCGTGGCAAAGCGCAACGCTTTCAGCCGCTGCTCGAAGGCGGGTGTCACGTCCGCGCCGAACAGCAGCTCGCTCGGCGCGACGCGCGCGACCCAGGCTTCCAGTTCGTCGGCGGCGCATTCGGCCAGCTGCAGCGCGCCCTGCGTCACGCTCAACCAGGCCAGGCCCAGCCGATGGCGAGCGCCCTGGTGCACCGCCAGCAGGATGGCTTCGGATTTGTCATTGAGCAGCTCGGTGTCGGTGAGGGTGCCCGGTGTGACCACGCGCACCACCTTGCGCTCGACCGGGCCCTTGGCGGTGGCGACGTCGCCGACCTGCTCGCAGATCGCCACCGACTCGCCCTGCCGGATCAGGCGCGCGAGGTAGCCCTCGACCGAATGGAACGGCACGCCGGCCATGACGACCGGCTCGCCGGCGGAGTTCCCGCGCTTGGTGAGGGTGATGTCCAGCAGCCGCGCGGCCTTCTCCGCGTCGCCGTAGAACAGTTCGTAGAAGTCGCCCATGCGGTAGAACACCAGCGTCTGGGGATGCTGCGCCTTGATGGCCAGGTATTGAGCCATCATCGGTGTGTGCGGTACGGCGCCGGCGCCGGGCACGGGGAAAGGCGGCGAACTGGTCAAGGGGCGTTGCGGCGGTGGGTTGATGCGCGCATTATCCGGGCGCCGCCGCGACTGTTTGTCCCCGCGCGCGAGCCGTCAGGGTTCGGCGTCATCCAGCGCCGCGGTGGGCTTGTTTTCGGGCGGCACCCGTGCCAGCGTGGACGCGCGCGCGGCGGCCTTCTCGCCCACGCTCGCGAACTTGCTGTATTTGCCCAGGATCGCCACCAGCTGGCCGTAGATCTTGGGATTGCCGGCGATGCATTCCTTCTGCTCCATGAAATCGGCATCGCCCGTGAAGTTGCCGATCAGCCCGCCCGCTTCGGTCACCAGCAGCGAACCGGCGGCCACGTCCCAGGGCGACAGGCCGGTCTCGAAAAATCCATCGGCAAAACCGGCCGCCACATAGGCCAGGTCGAGCGCGGCGGCTCCCGGGCGGCGCAGGCCCGCGGTGCGCTGCATGACCTCGGCCATCATGGCCAGGTAGCTGTTGAAGTTGTCGCCGGGCCGGAACGGAAAGCCGGTGGAGATCAGGCACTGCCGCAGGTCGGTGCGCTTGGACACGCGGATGCGCCGTTCGTTCATGTAGGCGCCACGGCCCTTGGTGGCGGTGAACAGGTCGTTGCGGCTGGGGTCGTAGATCACGGCCTGCTCCACCTTGCCCTTGACGGCGAGGCCGATGCTGACGCAGTAGACCGGAAAGCCGTGGATGAAGTTGGTGGTGCCGTCCAGCGGATCGATGATCCACACGAAGTCCGAACCCTGCTTGCCATGGACCTTGCCCGACTCCTCGGCCCAGATGGCGTGGCCCGGATAGGCGGTGAGCAGCGTTTCGATGATGGCCTGCTCGCTCGCATGGTCCACTTCGGTCACGAAGTCGTTGACCTGCTTCTGCGAAATGCGCACGGATTCGACGTCGAGCGCGGCGCGGTTGATGATGGCGCCGGCGGCGCGGGCGGCCTTGACGGCCACATTGAGCATGGGATGCAGGTTGGCGGACGACATAAATTTTTAATACCTTGAGGGACAGACCTTCAGCTCTGTCCCCAACTGACTAAGCCTTGTGGGACAGACCTTCAGCTCTGTCTCCAACTGGCTAAGACTTGTGGGACAGGGACGGGCTGGGCCCCGACGGATCAGGAGCGTTGCGGCGGGCCGGCGATGCGGGCGCCATGGTTGCCTGCATTTTCCCATGAAACGCCGCATGCGCAGCAGGCTGAGACAATCCCGCCATGGAGACGCGCTTCATCATGATCAACACCAGCCACGCGGGCAACGTGGGCGCGGCGGCGCGGGCCATGAAAGTCATGGGCTTTCACGACCTGGTGCTGGTGGCGCCGCGCTGGCCAGACGTGCTAAGACGTGAAGAGGCGATCCAGCGCGCGGGCGCCGCGACCGACGTGCTGGAGCGGGCGCGTATCGCCCCGACGCTGGACGAGGCGCTCGAGGGCGTGACCTACCTGTGCGCGACGGCCATGACGCCGCGCGACTTCGGCCCGCCCACGTTCACGCCGCGCGAACACCTGGAAGGGCTCGCCGGATCCGGGCACAGCGTGGCCTTCCTGTTCGGGTCCGAGCGCTTCGGCATGAACAACGACGACGTCTATCGCTGCCATGCCGCGCTGACCATCCCCACCGATCCCAGGTACGGCTCCCTCAACCTGGCGGCGGCGATCCAGGTCATTGCCTACGAATGGCGCACGGCCCTGGGCGGATTTTCCGGCCCCAACCAGCGCGCTCCCGCCGGCCCTGAACTCGTTGAAGCCGGCTCGGGCCCTTCCACAGGCCCAGGGCGGACAGGTTCGCTCGCCGATGCCCGGGCCGTGGCCGGCATGCTGGCGCACTGGGAGCGCGCTCTGGCGGACATCGCTTTTCTCGATCCGGCCGCACCGAAGAAGCTGATGCCGCGCCTGGCCCGGATGTTCAATCGCGCCGCGCTTACCGCCGAGGAAATCCACATCCTGCGTGGTGTTGCCAAGGCCATGTCGCAAGCGGCTTCCCGTGTAAAACGATAGACTCCCGTTGTAACCCGGCCTGCCACATGTTCACCCGATTGCGTTCCGACATCCAGTGCATCCTCGACCGCGACCCTGCCGCGCGCAGCAAGTGGGAGGTGATTACCTGTTATCCGGGCCTGCATGCGCTGGTGCTGCACCGCGTCTCCCACTGGTTCTGGGGCCATGGCATGCGCTGGCTGGGCCGTTTCATCTCGCAGCTTTCGCGGTGGTTGACGGGCATCGAAATCCACCCGGGTGCGAAGATCGGCGACAAGGTGTTCATCGACCACGGCATGGGCATCGTGATCGGCGAGACGGCGGAAGTCGGCGAGGGCTGCACCATCTACCAGGGCGTCACGCTGGGCGGCACGTCGCTGACCAAGGGCTCCAAGCGCCACCCCACGTTGGGCCGCAACGTGGTGGTCGGTGCCG
>DATMBW010000118.1:0-6377 GCA_035559095.1 Ramlibacter sp. | reverse complement strand
GCTGAACTCCCCTTTCGGGGCGTTTCGCGCGTTCTTTCTCCCCGCGCCGGGTTGAAGTGGCGCTTTTTGTGTTTCTGCTTTTTTGAAGTTCCGAGGTATTTCATGCCCGCTCAAAAGTCCGGAAAGCTCGTGAAGCCCACCGCGAAACCGGTTGCCAAAAAACCGGTCAAACCCGGGGTCGCCCCAAAGGCAAAGCTCAAGGTCGTCAAGACCAAGCCCGCACCGCAGGCCAAGGCGCCTGCCAAGCCCGTAACGAAAGTGAAGCCAGTGCCCCTAACGAAGTCCCATGCCAAGCCGTCCGAAAAAGCCACCGCGAAAGATGACGGGAAAAAGACCGCCAAGGCGGCGGCAGCCGCCGACGAGGTGGTGAAGAAAAAGCCGGGCCGTCCGCCCAAGGCCGCCGCCGCGGAATCGGCGTCGCCCGCCAAGGCCGGCGCCAAGCGCGGCCGCAAACCGAAGAACGGCGCCGAGCCCAAGGTCGGCGAAGACCTCGACCTGTCGGACATCGAGGACGATCTGGCCGGTGAACCGGTGGCCGAGACCACCGAGAAGGTCAAGCCGCTGCGCATGAAGATCAGCAAGGCCAAGGAACGGGCCTTGATGAAGGAGTTCGGCCTGGACGAGGCCATCCTCACGGAAGAGGAAATGCTCAAGCGCCGCCAGCGCCTGAAGACCCTGATCAAGCTGGGCAAGACGCGCGGCTATCTCACGCACGCGGAGATCACCGACCACCTGCCCGAGAAGCTGGTCGACGCCGAGACGCTCGAAGTGGTGGTGTCCATGCTCAACGACATGGGCGTGGCCGTGTACGAGCAGACTCCCGATGCCGAAACGCTGTTGCTGACCAATACCGGCCCCACGGCCGCCACCGAGGAAGAGGCCGAGGAGGAAGCCGAAGCCGCCCTGTCCACCGTGGACAGCGAGTTCGGCCGCACCACAGACCCGGTACGCATGTACATGCGCGAAATGGGCACGGTGGAGCTGCTCACGCGTGAAGGCGAAATCGAAATCGCCAAGCGGATCGAGGGCGGCCTGATGGCCATGATGGAAGCGATCTCGGCATCGCCCGCCACGATCGCGGAAATCCTGCGCCTGGCCAACGAAATCCGTGAAGGCCGGGTCGTCATCTCCACCGTGGTCGACGGCTTTTCCAACCCGAACGAGGCCGACGACTATGTGGCCGAGGAAGATTTCGACGAGTTCGATGCCGACGACGACGACGACGGCAACGGCGGCTCCAAGGCACTGACCAAGAAGCTCGAAGAGCTAAAGACCCAGGCGCTGGAGCGGTTCACCCGCATCCAGCAGCTGTTCGAGAAAGTGCACAAGGTCTACGACAAGGAAGGCTACGGTACGCCGACCTACGTCAAGGCCCAGCACGCGCTGTCCGAGGAGCTGATGACCATCCGCTTCACGGCCAAGACCATCGAGAAGCTGTGCGACATGGTGCGCGGCCAGGTCGACGACGTGCGCAAGAAAGAGCGCGAACTGCGCCGCATCATCGTCGACAAGTGCGGCATGCCGCAGGAAGTGTTCATCAAGGACTTCCCGCCCAACCTGTTGAACCTCAAATGGGTGGAAAAGCAGGCGGCGGCCGGCAAGCCCTGGTCGACCATCATTGCCCGCAACATTCCGCCGATCCAGGAGCTGCAGCAAAAGCTGGCGGACGTGCAGTCGCGCGTGGTCGTGCCGCTGGCGCAGCTGAAGGACATCAACAAGCGGATGAACGAAGGCGAGGCCAGCTCGCGCGAGGCCAAAAAGGAGATGATCGAGGCCAACCTGCGGCTGGTGATCTCGATCGCCAAGAAGTACACCAACCGCGGCCTGCAGTTCCTCGACCTGATCCAGGAAGGCAACATCGGCCTGATGAAGGCCGTCGACAAGTTCGAATACCGCCGCGGCTACAAGTTCTCGACCTACGCCACCTGGTGGATCCGCCAGGCCATCACGCGCTCGATCGCCGACCAGGCCCGCACGATCCGCATCCCGGTGCACATGATCGAAACCATCAACAAGATGAACCGCATCTCGCGCCAGCACCTGCAGGAGTTCGGCTTCGAGCCCGATGCCGGCATCCTGGCGGCCAAGATGGAGATCCCCGAGGACAAGATCCGCAAGATCATGAAGATCGCCAAGGAGCCGATCTCGATGGAAACGCCCATCGGCGACGACGACGATTCGCACCTGGGCGACTTCATCGAGGACCAGGCCAACACCGCGCCGATCGAGGCTGCGATGCAGGCTGGCCTGCGCGACGTGGTCAAGGACATCCTCGATTCGCTGACGCCGCGCGAAGCCAAGGTGCTGCGCATGCGCTTCGGCATCGAGATGAGCACGGACCACACGCTGGAAGAAGTCGGCAAGCAGTTCGACGTGACCCGCGAGCGCATCCGCCAGATCGAGGCCAAGGCCTTGCGCAAGCTCAAACACCCGAGCCGCAGCGACAAGCTGCGCAGCTTCATCGATACGTTGTAAGGGGCTGTCATCCCGGACGTGATCCGGGATCCACGAAAGCGCCCCAGCCAGGGCGCTTTTTTTTGCTTTTCCCTGGCTGCCAGATAGCCGCTGCTTAGAACATCGTTTCCTGGTAGCTGTCGTTCTTGCCGTCGCGGCGGCGCGTCAACAGCTCGATCCGCGGGGGCAAGGCGGCGCGCACGCTGTAGCTCTTGCTGCATTCGGGGCACGCGTAGTCTTCGTCCTGATCGGCGCCGCTGCGGCGCGCGAGGAAAACCTCGAACCGCGCGCCGCAGTAGTCGCAGGACTGGATGAAAGCGCCGCGCTCGAAACCGGATTCGTGTTCCACGGCATGGCTCATGTATGCGACAGCCGGCGTGCGGTGCAACGGTGCTAGACGGATTCCAGCGCCATCATCCCCGCCGCCGTGTTGGAAATCGGAATGTGATAGTTGGTGTGCACCTTGCGCACGGCACCGGGAACCGCCCCGCGCGCCGCGAGCCACATCAGCAGTTCCACGCCCTGGGTGCCCGTCTTCTCCACGAGTTCATGAATGCTGAATTGCGTCGCCCATTCCGGATCGCGCACCAGGCTGTCCATGAACTTCAGGTCGAACGGCTTGTTGATGAAGCCGGCCCGTTCGCCGTCGAGCTGGTGGCTGAGGCCGCCGGTTCCGATGACGATCACCTTCTGGTCGCTTTCCCAGGAGGAGATCGCTTCACCCACCGCCTTGCCCAGGGCCAGGCAGCGCTTCGCGCTGGGCAGCGGAAACTGCCCGGTGTTGATGCAGACCGGCACGGTGAGCACGGGGCAGTCGCCTTCAGGCCAGAACAGCTTGAGCGGCAGCGTGAATGCGTGGTCCACCAGCATTTCCTGGCAGGTGGTGATATCGAACTCCTTGTCGATCAGGTGGTCGATGATGTGCCAGGACAGCTCCGGCACCCCTCTGAACGGCGGCAGCGTGGGTATGCCCCATCCCTCGTCCGCGTTGCGATATTCCGGCGCGGCGCCGACGGCGAAAGTCGGCATCTTGTCGAGAAAGAAATTGAGCCCGTGGTCGTTGTAGAACACCACCGCCACGTCGGGTTTGACTTCGCCCAGCCAGCGCCGCACCGGCAGGAAGCCATCGAAGAACGGCTTCCAGTAGGGCTCCTGCTGCAGGCCTTTGGCGATGGCGCCGCCGATGGCGGGCACGTGCGAGGTGGTCATGCCACCGATGATCTTTGCCATGTCTGTCCTCTTTCGCTCAGGTAGGCAGGGTGTCGGGTTGATCGTTCTGCGCGACGAGCCTGGCCTTGAACGCCTCCTTGCTCATGCCCGTTTGCGCCGCGCCCAGGTCCTGGACGTCCAGGCCGAGGATGCCGGCAAACTTGGCCAGGAAATAGACGTTGCCGCCCGCGGCCAGCAGGCCCAGGACGTTGCGGGTGCGAATGGCTTGGGCCTGCTGTTCGTTCAGGCTGAACTTGCGCATGTAGGCTTCTTCATCCCGCAGGAACTGCGCGCGCGCATCGGCCGAGTTGAAGGAAAAGCACATCTTGTTCAGGGCGTAGCCTTTGCGCGCCTGCTCGCCGTCGAAAATCGTGGTGCCCGGAATTGCCCGCCGGGGCGAGGGCTTCGTTGGTTCCATCAAGGGTCTCCTTGCTAAGCGAAAAAATCATGGCGCGCAGGCATCCCGGCTGGTTGATTTACCTCAAGCCGCCGACTCAAAATCCTCGGTGTCCGCTTCCGCGCGGCTTTGCATGCTGTAGCGGTGGCCGTGCACCGTGCTCTGGTTGATCAGGTCTTCGAGCCGGGCGATCAGGCCACCGCCCAGCTCGACCTCGGCAGCCGCGACGTTCTCCTGCAAATGCGCGACGCTGGTGGTCCCCGGAATGGGAATGACATGCGGCGCCTTGTGCAGCAGCCAGGCGAGCGCGAGCTGCGCAGGCGTGCAGCCGGCCTCGCGCGCCAGCGCCTTGTATGGCGCAAGCAGCTTCAAGTTGGCCTCGTAGTTCTCTGGCGAGAAGCGCGGCATGGCGCGACGGATGTCCTTGGCGTCCAGCGTCGAGACGTCGTGCAACGCATCGCAAAGAAAGCCGCGGGCGAGCGGGCTGAACGCCACGAATGCCGTACCCAGCTCGCGGCAGTTCTCGAGCACGGCGATTTCCGGGTTGCGCGTCCACAGCGAGTACTCGGTCTGCACGGCGCTAATGGGGTGCACGGCATGTGCCTTGCGCAACGTGGCCGCCGAAACCTCCGACAAACCGATGCTGCGCACCTTGCCCGCGCGCACCAGGTCGGACAGGGCGCCCACGCTGTCTTCCACCGGAACCTTCTTGTCCCAGCGGTGCAGGTAATACAAGTCGATCACGTCGGTGCGAAGCCGCCGCAGGCTGTCCTCGCAGTTCTTGCGGATGGCCTCGGGACGGCCGTCGATGACGCGCCTGATGCCGTCTTCGAACTGCACGCCCGCCATGCCGCCCTTGCTGGCGAGCGTGAAGTGGTTGCGGCGCTTGGCGAGGACCCTGCCGACCAGGTCTTCGTTGGCGCCGAAGCCGTAGAGCGCCGCCGTGTCGATCATCGTGACGCCCGCATCCAATGCGGCGAGCAGCACGCGTTCGCCCTGCTCCGCCGGCGGCGGCGGGCCATAGGCATGGCTCAGGTTCATGCAGCCCAGGCCGATGGCACTGACCTGCAGGGGGCCGATTCGTCTTTGCATGACAGGCTTGACGTGGGGCGTTGGGCGTTGGGTTTGCTCGCTGAACGCTGAACGCTCAACGCCGAACGCTCAACCTCTTTCCAGTTGCCTCTCGAGCTGGTGCAGGACTTCGTAGCAGGGCAGCACCTGGCCAACGCCGGCGTTGGGCTCGCGGCCTGCCTTGATCGCCGCGAAGAATTCGCGGTCCTGCAGCTCGATGCCGTTCATGCTCACGTCCACCCGGCTCACGTCGATCTTCTCTTCCTTGCCGTTGAACAGGTCGTCGTAGCGCGCGATGTAGGTCGCGGTGTCACCGATGTAGCGGAAGAAAGTGCCGAGCGGGCCTTCGTTGTTGAAACTGAGCGACAGCGTGCAGATCGCGCCGTTGGCGGCCTTGAGCTGGATGCTCATGTCCATCGCAATGCCCAGCGTGGGGTGGATCGGCCCCTGGATCGCGTTGGCTTTGACGATCGGGCTGCCGGTCTGCCAGGCGAAGAGGTCCACCGTGTGTGCGGCGTGGTGCCACAGCAGATGATCGGTCCAGCTGCGCGGCTGGCCCAGCGCATTCATGTTGCTGCGGCGGAAGAAATAGGTCTGCACGTCCATCTGCTGGATGCGGTACTCGCCGGCTTCGATCTTCTTGTGCACATACTGGTGGCTGGGGTTGAAACGGCGCGTGTGGCCGCACATGGCCACCAGGCCGGTTTCCTTTTGCATCGCCACCACCGCCTGCGCATCCTTCAGGCTATCGGCCAGTGGAATCTCCACCTGGACGTGCTTGCCGGCCTTCATGCACTGCATGGCCTGCGCTGCGTGCAGCTGCGTCGGCGTGCACAGGATCACGGCGTCCACATCCTTCAGCGCCAGGCTGTCGGCCAGATTGGTGGTCACGTGGCCGATGCCGTACCTGGCCGCCACTTCCTTCGTCTTGTCCAGTTCGCGGCTGACGAGCGATACCACTTCCACACCGTCGATCAGCTTGATGCCGTCCAGGTGCTTGATGCCGAAGGCGCCGGCACCGGCGAGCGCTACCTTGATTGTCATGTCAGGACTCCAGGATCAGATGCCCCACGGCCGTGTTCGAAGCGGGTACATGGTAGAAGCGGTGCACCACTTTCGGCGGCGGCCCACCAGCAAGGTCGGCCATGGCGCCGCGCGCGATCAACCACATCACCAGCTCGATCCCTTCGCTGCCGGCCTCCCGCACGTAGTCGATATGCGGCATGGCGGCCTGGGCCTCGGGGTC
>DATMBW010000117.1:0-2523 GCA_035559095.1 Ramlibacter sp. | reverse complement strand
GCTCAGCCTGGTGTCGATCCGCGTGGTCGAAACCATTCCCGGCAAGAACTACATGGCGCTGGAACTGCCCAACGCCAAGCGCCAGTCGATCCGCTTGTCCGAAATCCTGGGCTCGCAGATTTACAACGAAGGCAAGTCGCTGCTCACCATGGGCCTTGGCAAGGACATCATCGGCAATCCGGTGGTGGCCGACCTGGCCAAGATGCCGCATGTGCTGGTGGCCGGCACCACGGGATCGGGCAAGTCGGTGGGCCTGAACGCGATGATCCTGTCGGTGCTGTACAAGGCCGAAGCGCGCGACGTGCGCCTGCTGATGATCGACCCGAAGATGCTGGAAATGTCGGTGTACGAAGGCATCCCGCACCTGCTGGCGCCGGTCGTCACCGACATGAAGCAGGCCGCCAACGGGCTGAACTGGTGCGTCGGCGAAATGGAGCGGCGCTACAAGCTCATGAGCAAGCTGGGCGTGCGCAACCTGGCCGGCTACAACCACAAGCTCGATGAGGCGAAGGCGAGGGGCGAGCTCCTGCCCAATCCGTTCAGCCTCACGCCCGAGAGCCCGGAACCGCTGGAGCGGCTGCCGCACATCGTGGTCGTGATCGACGAGCTGGCCGACCTGATGATGGTGGTGGGCAAGAAGATCGAGGAGTTGATCGCCCGCCTGGCGCAGAAGGCGCGCGCGGCCGGCATCCACCTGATCCTGGCGACGCAGCGGCCCAGCGTCGACGTGATCACCGGCCTGATCAAGGCCAATATTCCCACGCGCATCGCCTTCCAGGTTTCCAGCAAGATCGACAGCCGCACCATCCTCGACCAGATGGGCGCCGAGGCGCTATTGGGCATGGGCGACATGCTGTACATGGCCAGCGGCTCCGGGCTGCCGGTGCGGGTGCATGGCGCTTTCGTGAGTGACGACGAGGTGCACCGGGTCGTCACCTACCTGAAGCAGCAGGGCGGCGAGCCCAACTACATCGAGGGCCTGCTCGAAGGCGGCACGGTCGACGACGATGGCGACCCGGTGGGCGGCGACGGCTCCATGTCCGGCGAAAAGGACCCGATGTACGACCAGGCGGTCGAAGTGGTCCTGAAAAACCGCAGGGCCAGCATTTCGCTGGTGCAGCGCCACCTGAAGATTGGTTACAACCGGGCGGCGCGGCTGGTGGAAGATATGGAGAAGGCAGGCTTGGTCAGCGCCATGAGCGGCAGCGGCCAGCGCGAAATCCTGGTGCCCACCCGGGCCGAGTAGCGGCCGGTAATGAACTTCGGGCTGCCAGCCCAACCAAACCACTGTCATGCCGGACTCGATCCGGCATCCACATCGGCGCCAATGTGGATTGCGGGTCAAGCCCGCAATGACGCAATAAATAACAGGAAGTCCCGTGAACAAGCTGATTGCCACACTTTCCTTCGCGGCCTGCGCGATGTCAGCCCAGGCCTCGGGCCTCGACAGCCTGGAGAACTTCGTCAAATCCGCCAAATCCGGCCGCGCGGAATTCACGCAAGTGGTTACCGGGCCGGCCCGCGACGGCCAGGCCGCGCGCAGCAAGACCTCGTCCGGAACTTTCGAGTTCTCGCGGCCCAACCGATTCCGCTTCGACTACAAGAAACCCTTCGAGCAGGCCATCGTGGCCGACGGGCAAACCCTTTGGCTGCACGACGTGGACTTGAACCAGGTCACCGCGCGCAAGCAGTCGCAGGTGCTGGGCTCGACTCCCGCGGCGCTGATCGCCGCGGCGCCGGATCTGAATACGCTGCGCAAGGACTTCATCCTGGAAGCGGCCGGCGACAAGGACGGGCTGCAATGGGTCCAGGCCACGCCGAAGGCCAAGGACGGCCAGCTGCACAGCATGAAGGTGGGCTTTCGGGGCAACGACCTGGCCGCGCTGGAGATCCAGGACAGCTTCGGCCAGCGCTCGGTGCTGACGTTCACCAGGATGGAACTCAATGTGGCGGTATCGCCCGATGCGTTCCGCTTCAGGCCGCCGCAGGGGGCGGATGTGGTGCGTCAATAGCGCGAGGCCGCGCGCCCACGACGGGCTGCGTCAGCCCAACTCGAAAGTGGTCACGCCATACATCCGGTCCATCGGCAGCAGCGGCGCCCCCTTGGTGTACATGCGGGCGGTTTCGAACACCGCCCTCATCGAGTGGCGCTGGGCCAGGGCCGCCGCCTGCGGGTTGGCTGCGGGCGTATCGAGGTAGATCTTTTCGCCTGCGCCGGCGCTTGCCCTGAGCGCCAGGAACAGGCTTTCGGCGATGGCGGGATCATCGGCGAAGAGCGGCCCGATCTTGTATCCCGTGCGGCAGGGCCGCAGTACTCCGTAGCCCCGGAGCCGATCGCCTTCCAAGAAGCCGACGGCGGCACCGCCGGGCTGCCCTATCCAGCAGCGCAGGAAAGTGCCCCGATCGGCGGGAAAGAACAACTGGTCGTACGCGTGCACGATTTCGAAGGGCAAGGCCGCAAGCGCCACGATGCGGTGGTCGGAAGGCTTCTGGCCGCCACCCATGCCCTCTTGCCGGATGTTT
>DATMBW010000116.1:0-3829 GCA_035559095.1 Ramlibacter sp. | reverse complement strand
GCGACCGCCTGCTCGAAGAGTTCGAGCGGGGCGGCAGTTTCATGCGCCATCTGCTGCGCTACACGCAGGCGCTGATCACGCAGATTTCGCAGCTGGTGGTGTGCAATCGCCATCATTCGATCGAGCAGCAGCTGTGCCGCGTGCTGCTCATGAGCCTGGACCGGCTGCAGGGCCATGAGGTGCCGCTGACGCAGGAGTTCGCCGCGCGCCTGCTGGGCGTGCGGCGCGAGGGCGTGACCGAAGCGTCCGGCCGGCTGCGCGAAGCCGGAATCGTGGGCTGCCGCCGCGGCGTGTTCGCGGTACGCGACCGCGAGGCGCTCGAAGCGCACGCATGCGGGTGCTACCGCGTCGTCAAGGACGAATACGACCGGCTGCTGCCGCCCTCCGGCTTGGGGAGCCCGGCGTCCCCGCTGGAACCGGCGCCGCACGTCCAAGCGCCGCCGCGGCCCGCGGCTGGCTGGCGCCCCACGGCGCACTTCCACGGCTAGGAGTTAGTGCACGCCGGGCCGCCGGCGCCCAGGCGCGCGCCCTGCGGCAAGGCGCCGCAAGTTTTTCTCCGCACAGTGCGTTGCCGAGCCTTATCATCCGCCGACACAGCAACCCGAGGAGCGGATCATGGGATTGACGGACTTCATCAAGAAACAGTTCATCGACATCCTCCAGTGGACGGAACAGGGCGACGGCACGCTCGCCTGGCGCTTCCCGATGCGGGACATGGAGATCCAGTACGGCGCCTCGCTCACCGTGCGCGAGTCGCAGATGGCCGTGTTCGTCAATGAGGGCAAGCTGGCCGACGTGTTCGGCCCGGGCATGTACAAGCTGACCACCCAGACCATCCCCGTGCTGACCTACCTCAAGAACTGGGACAAGCTGTTCGAGTCCCCCTTCAAGAGCGACCTGTATTTTTTCAGCACCCGCCAGCAGGTCGACCAGCGCTGGGGCACCCCCCAGCCGATCACCATCCGCGACAAGGAGTTCGGCGCCGTGCGCCTGCGGGCATTCGGCAACTACACCTGGCGCATCGCCGACCCGAAGGTGTTCCACACCACGATCTCGGGCACGCGCGACGCTTACACCGTGGACGACCTCGACGGGCAGCTGCGCGGCATGTTTCTCCAGCACATTTCGGATGCGATCGCGGAAAGCGGGATTCCGTTCCTGGACCTGGCGGCCAACCAGATCGAATTCGCGCGCGCGCTGGCGACGGAACTCACGCCGGCATTCCAGGCGATCGGCCTGAAACTCGAGGCCGTGACGGTGCAAAACGTGTCGTTGCCCGAGGATCTGCAGAAGGTGCTGGACCAGCGGATCGGCATGGGGATGGTGGGCGGCGACATGGGCAAGTTCATGCAGTACCAGACGGCCCAGGCGATTCCCGAAATGGCCAAGAGCGCCGGCACGGCGGGCGGCGGCATCGCCGGCGACGCGATGGGGCTTGGTGCCGGCATCGCGATGGGTCAGGTGCTGGCGCAGAACCTCCAGCAAGGCCTGCAGGGCCGCAGCACGCAAGAAGGCCCGTCCCAGGCCGCCGCCGCACCAGGCGTGAAGCCCGAGGACGTGATGGCGACGCTGGAAAAACTCGGCGAACTCAAGGCCAAGGGCATCCTGACCCAGGAGGAGTTCGACGCCAAGAAGGCCGAACTCCTCAAGAAGCTGGTCTGACACGGACTTTGTCATCCCGGACTTGATCCGGGATCCATGTTGGCGCGCCAAAGTGGATTGCGAGTCGGGCTCGCGATGACAAGCCTCGCGGCATGGCCGAACCATCATCCCAACGCCTCTACCGGGCTCCCTGCCCTGGCTGCGGCGCTCCCGTCGAGTTTCGCAGCGCACAGTCGGTCTACGCCGTGTGCAGCTTTTGCCGCAGCACGGTCGTGCGCCAGGGCGACACGCTTTCGCGCGTGGGCAGGATGGCGGAGCTGTTCGAGGACCACAGTCCTTTGCAGCTGCTGGCCACCGGCCGCTGGCAGGGCAAGGCTTTCACCCTGGTGGGCCGGCTGCAATACCGCGCACCGGCCGGCGCCTGGGCCGAGTGGATCGCCTCGTTCGAGGACGGCTCGCAGGCGGTGCTGGGAGAAGACAACGGGGCCTATGTGTTCTCGCGACCGGCCGCGATCGGGCGCGATGTGCCTGAGGCATCGCGGTTTCGCGTGGGCGCCACCACGGCCATCGAAGGCAAGCCCTTCGAGGTCGCCTCCAACCAGCAGGCGGCGCTGGTCTCGGCCCAGGGCGAGTTGCCGAAGCTGCCGGCACTCGGCCAGGCGTTCTCGATGGTCGAGCTGCGCAGTGCCGACGGCGAAGTGCTCACCATCGATTACGGCGCGCGGCCTCCCCAGCTCGCGCGGGGCAACTCGGTGCGCCTGGAAGACCTGAAGTTGGCGGGACTGCGCGAAGAAAGCGCGAAAGAGGAGCACGCGCGGCAGTTCAACTGCCCGCATTGCGGCGCGCCCGTCGAAGTGGCCCTGGCCGCGAGCAGGAGCGTTGCCTGCCGCTCGTGCCATAGCGTGATCGACATGAGCCAGGGCCTGGGCGGCGAGCTGCGCCATGCGCAGCAGGACGAGGCGCTGGAGCCGCTGATTCCACTGGGAGCCGTGGGCCAGTTGCAGGGGGCGCAATGGCAGGTGGTGGGCTACCAGCACCGCATCGGGCACGAGCCCGGGGACGACGAGAGCTTCGGCTGGGACGAATACCTGCTGTACAACCGCGAGCGCGGATTCATCTTCCTGGTGGACTCGCAGGAAGGATGGAGCGTCGTGAAGCCGACGACGGGCGCGCCTGCGCTCTCGCCGGGCGATCAATCGGCAACCTACCTGGGAACGCGCTACCAGCTCAAATACAGCTACGAGGCGGAAACCACCTACGTCGCCGGCGAGTTCTACTGGCCGGTCGAACGCGGCCAGAAAACCTTCAACCGGGACTTCGCGAAGGCGGCCAGCCTGCTGTCGATGGAGCGCACACCCAGTGAAGTGACCTGGTCCAGCGGCAGCACGATCGAGAGCGACACCGTGGCCAAGGCGTTCAAGCTGGAGCAGAAGAAAGAGCTCCTCAAACGCAGCGACGCCGGCCCCACGACGCAGGGCGGCGGCATGGGCTGCGGCACGATCATCCTGCTGTTTGTGATCATCCTGATCCTGCTCGTGGTGATCAAGGCGTGCATGGATGGCACCGGTTCCGGATTTTCGGGCGGCGCGCCGCGCACGGGCGGCGGCTCCTTCGGCGGGTATTCCGGTGGCGGGGGCCACAAGTAGCGGCGGCACTTGCATGATTTTTTCTGGAGAGCATCATGGGCATTGAGTGGCTGAAACCCGGGGCCTTCTTCGGCTCCATCCTGTATGCGCTGATCGGCGTGATGGTGTTCTGGCTGAGCTTTGTCGTCATCGACAAGTTGACGCCCTACAACCTGTGGGAAGAACTCGTGGAAAAGCACAACGTCGCGCTGGGCATCGTGGTGGGTGCGGTGGCGCTGGGTATTTCCATCATCGTGGCGGCGGCCGTGCACGGGTAGAAGGCCGTGCACGGGTAGAAATGACTCCCCCCGAAGCGGCCTGCGGCCGCCCAGTGCAGCCGCCAGAGGCCCGGCAGAGCCGGTTCCGCGGTCGCCCCCTATTCGCGCGGACATGACGCCCGCAACCCACACGCCCCGCCCCGTCGAAGTGGCGCTGCTCGCCTCGGTTTTTGTCGTCGCCGCTTGCGGGCTGGTGTATGAGCTCGCCGCGGGCGCGCTGGCGTCGTATGTGTTGGGCGACTCGGTGCTGCAGTTTTCCACGGTGATCGGCACCTACCTGTTCGCCATGGGGGTCGGCTCGTGGCTGTCGCGCTTTTTCGAGCG
>DATMBW010000115.1:0-5201 GCA_035559095.1 Ramlibacter sp. | reverse complement strand
GGCTGGCCGCCAGGGTCAAGGCAGCGATCATCAGTCCGGCTCTTGTTGTGCTTGTCATGGCATCGGCTTTCAGGTGCGGCGCGGCGGGCGCCTCGAACGAACCGCGTACCCAACGCATGGTGAGGGCCGGCCCATCAGTCGCGGGCAATCGAAGGGTACACGCTCAACCGTGAGCGCACCTCATCCGGCCCGCAGCCCCGAACAGGGCATCCGCGCCGGACGGCCGCGCGCTGCGTCTTCAGGAGGTCTTGCCGGCGACGCGGCTGTACTGGTAGATCTGGCGCCGCAGTTCAGCCCGTTCCTGGGCCGACAACTGGCGTGGCGCCGCCTCGGTCACGGCCGCCGGTTTTTGCACGGCCACCTGGCGAACGTCCGGCGGCGGACGGCCCGCCGGCGCTGCCTGAGCATGGCAAACTGCCGCCGTCAGGGTGGCGATCAGGGCGAGGTACTGCTTCATGGTCTGCATTAAACGACCTCGCGTGTAGGGAGTTCACACACCTGGAGTCAACGCTTGCGCCGCAGGGCAACATTTGTAACACTGTGTCAAGGGTAGGGGGAAAACCCGCACGCTCCGCGCCAAGCCCCTCAAAATCGGCGCTGTTACAAATCCATTGGAGCACCATGACCCAAGCCGCAGCCCGTACCGACAAGATTCTCGTCGTCGACGATGACGCTCGCATCCGCGACCTGCTGCGCCGTTACCTGACGCAGGAGGGATTCGAAGTCATCCTGGCCGAGGACGGCAAAGCGCTGAACCGCCTGATGCTGAGGGAAACGGCCGACCTGATCGTGTTGGACCTGATGATGCCCGGGGAAGACGGCCTTTCCATCTGCCGGCGCCTGCGCGCCGCCAACGACCGCACGCCCATCATCATGCTCACGGCCAAGGGCGAGGACGTCGACCGCATCGTCGGGCTCGAAGTCGGCGCCGACGATTACCTGGGCAAACCGTTCAACCCGCGCGAACTGCTGGCCCGCGTGCACGCCGTGCTGCGGCGCCGCCCGGCCCAGGAAGCGCCCGGCGCGCCGTCCAGCGACAACGAAGTCGTCACTTTCGGGCCCTTCGCCTTCGACCTGGGCGCCAGGACCCTGCGCAAGAATGGCGAAGAGCTGCCCCTGACCACGGGCGAATTCGCCATGCTCAAGGCCCTCGTGCGCCATCCGCGCCAGCCACTGTCGCGCGAAAAGCTGGCCCAGCTGGCCCGCGGGCGCGAGTTCGAGCCGTTCGACCGCAGCCTGGATGTGCAGGTGTCGCGACTGCGCAAACTGGTCGAAACCGACCCGGCAGCGCCGCGCTACATCCAGACGGTGTGGGGTGTGGGTTACGTATTCGTTCCAGACGGCGCCGGTTGAGCGTGCGTCCTGCGGCTCGCGCAATAAATAATGAGGGAGCAACAAATGAGCAGGGGACACCTACTTGATCCGCGCCGTCACGAGAAGCATCGACGTCACCGGGCCGGCGCCGCTTGAAACCGCGCCGGCGCCGCTGGACATGCGGCCCCGGCTCGGACTCTCGCTGTTCTGGCGCACCTTCTTTCTGCTTTCGCTGCTGCTGATCGGCAGCATCGTCGCGTGGCTGCAGACCTTCAGGGCGCTGGAATTCGAGCCCCGCGCGGTGCAGACGGCCCAGCAGATCGCATCGCTGGTCAACCTCAGCCGCGCGGCGCTGGTGCACTCGGACTCGATCGCACGCGTATCGCTCATCAAGACGCTGGCAGAGCAGGAAGGCGTGCGCATCCTGCCGCGCGAACCGACCGACCGTTTCGCCACGTTTCCCTCCGGCGAGCTGGACCGCGGCATTACGGACGAGCTGACCACCAGGCTCGGTCCGGGCACCGTGGTGGCCGCCAGTGTCAACGGCGAGGAAGGCCTGTGGATCGGATTCCGGATCGACACCGACCAGTACTGGATGCTGCTGGACCGCGCGCGCTTTGCGCGGGTGGGCGGCAGGACGTGGCTGGTCTGGCTGATCACCGCCGCCGGGCTGTCACTGGCCGGCGCCGCGCTGATCGCGCGGCTGATCAACCGCCCGCTCAAGCAGCTGTCGTTTGCCGCCAGCCGCGTTCGGGACGGCGACTTCGACGCGAGCCGGCTGGACGAGAAAGCCGTCACCAGCGAAATCCGCGAGGTCAACATCGGCTTCAACCGGATGGCGCAGCAGCTGGCCAAGATCGAACAGGACCGTGCCGTGATGCTTGCCGGCATCTCGCATGACCTGCGCACGCCGCTGGCCCGCCTGCGGCTGGAAACCGAGATGAGCGTCGCCGATGCGGACGCGCGCGAACACATGGCCGCCGACATCGACCAGCTCGACGCCATCATCGACAAGTTCCTCGATTACGCGCGCCCCGACCATGCGGAGCTCAAGCCGGTGCTGCTCAACGACGTGATCGAAGCCTGCCTCTACGCCGTGCAGGACCAGGGCGACATGCGCGTCAATCTCGACGTGGCCAAGGGTCTGCTGGTGCTTGCGGACGAGGTGGAGCTGGCCCGTGTGATCTCCAACCTTCTGGAAAACGCCCGGCGCTACGGCAAGACGCCCGAAACCGGGATCGCGATCGTGGACATCACCGCCAAGTCGCGCAACGAATGGGTGCTGCTGAAGGTGCGCGACCACGGCATGGGCGTGGCCCCCGAGGCCTTGCCCAACCTGATCAAGCCGTTCTTCCGCGGCGACGCGGCGCGCACCGCGGCGACGGGCGCCGGCCTGGGCCTGGCCATCGTGGACAAGACCGTGCAGCGCATGGGGGGCATCTTCGCGCTGGCCAACACCACCTCGGGCGGGCTGGCGGCGCACATCAAGCTGCAAAAGCCGAGGTTGCAGCCGTCACCGCCCGAACCCGAAGTCAAAGCGGAGCCCGCCTACTAACAGGAAGAAAGAAATCGGACTCACGGGAGTTCTAGCGGCCGTAGAGCAACACCACCGCCCGTGCCTCGATCGCCTGCCCCTGCCCGACCGGGCCCAGTTTCTCGGAGGTCTTGGCCTTGACGTTGACCAGGCCGGGCCCAAGGTCCAGGGCGGCCGCGATGCGATCGCGCATGGCGTCCACATAAGGCGCCAGCCTGGGGGCTTGCGCGATCACGGTGCTGTCAACGTTGCCGATCTGCCAGCCCTGCTCGCGCACGCGCCGCGCCGCCTCCGTCAGCAGCAGCACCGAATCGGCATTGCGAAAGCGCTCGTCGGTGTCCGGAAAGTGCCGGCCGATGTCGCCCAGCGCGGCGGCGCCCAGCAACGCGTCGGTGATCGCGTGCAGCAAGACGTCGGCGTCCGAATGACCGAGCAAGCCGCGCTCGAACGGAATGCGCACGCCTCCGATGATGAGTTCGCGCCCCGGCACCAAGGCATGCAGGTCCCAGCCCTGGCCGATGCGAAACGTCACCGCGCACGACCTTTCAGCACCGCTTCGGCCAGCGCGAAGTCGTCCGGATAGGTGACCTTGAAATTCTGGGTGCCTCCGGGCACCAGCAGCGGGCGGTGCCCGAGCGCCTCGATCGCGGCCGCCTCGTCCGTGACGTGCCCGCCTGCGCGCTCCAGCGCGTGCATCAACAGGCCGATGCGGAACATCTGCGGCGTCTGCGCCAGCCACTTGTCGTCGCGATCGAGCGTGGCCGCCACACGGCCGCCCTCCTCGCGCTTGAGGGTATCGGGCAGCCTGCGCGCGAGCAGTCCCCCCACCTCGTCCTGCGCGCAGGCATCGATCAGGGAGTCGATCAGGGGCGGGGTGATCAGGCACCTGGCCGCGTCGTGCACCAGCACCCAGTCGTGGTCGGTGGCTCCCACGCGGGTGAGTTCGTACAGGCCGTTGGCGACGCTGGCCATGCGGGTCGGGCCGCCGCAGGGCACGACCAGCGCCGAAGTGGGATTGCGTTCGAAGAAGCGGTCGCCGGGCGCCACCACCACGATCGTCCTGGAGATACGCCGCACCGCCGCGAGCGCGGCCAGCGTGTGCCAGACCATGGGTTGACCGGCGATGCGCTCGTATTGCTTCGGACCGTTGGTGCCCGCGCGGCTGCCGGTGCCGGCGCAGGGGACCAGCGCGAAAAATCGGGGTTTGGGTTTGCCTTCACTCGTTGTCATACCGTCCATTCTAGAATCGAGCCCCACACCCCACCCTCTTCAGGCGCGGGGTGTTTTGTATTTTTTTGCCGCCGGACCGCTCCCAGGGCAAGAAAGCGCCCCTGCAGGGGGCAGCGAAGCGTGGGGGCGAATATTTGTTTATGGATTTACCCAAACTTAGCGTAGCCAAACGGTACACCCTGCCGCGCCCTCCGGGTTCGGCCGATGCCCTGCTGCTGGCGCGCGTGGCCGAGCGCGCGAAGTCGGCCGGCGAGCTGACGGCCATCGTCACCGCCGATGCCACGGATGCGCAACGGCTGATCGAGGAGATCGCGTTCTTCGCGCCGCAGCTGCGCTGCGCACTTTTTCCTGACTGGGAAACGCTGCCCTACGATACCTTTTCGCCTCACCAGGACCTGATCAGCGAACGTCTGGCCACCCTCTGGCGCATTTCGCAGGGCCAGGCGGATGTGGTCGTGGTGCCCGCCACCACGGTGCTGTACCGGGTGGCGCCGCCCAGTTTCCTGGCCGGCTATACGTTCCACTTCCAGGTCAAGCAGAGGCTCGAGGAGGCCAGGCTCAAGGCCCAGCTGACGCTGGCCGGCTACAGCCATGTGACCCAGGTGGTGAGCCCGGGCGAATACGCGGTGCGCGGCGGCCTGATCGACCTGTTCCCCATGGGCTCGAGCGTGCCCTACCGCGTGGACCTGTTTGACGACGAGATCGACTCGATCCGCACGTTCGATCCGGACAGCCAGCGCAGCCTGTACCCCGTGCCCGAAATCCGGCTGCTGCCGGGCCGCGAATTCCCGATGGACGACCAGGCGCGGGCGAAATTCCGCAGCCGCTGGCGCGAGCTGCTCGAGGGGGACCCGACCAAAAGCCGCATCTACAAGGACGTCGGTAACGGTGTCGCCACCGCCGGCATCGAGTACTACCTGCCGCTCTTCTTCGACGATACCGCCACGGTGTTCGACTACATCGGCGCCGGCGCCACGGTGGTGCTGCACGGCGACCTGGAGCGGGCGTTCCAGCAGTTCTGGCAGGACACGCGGGACCGCTACCGGCTGGTGCGAGGCGACCCCGAGCGGCCCGCGCTGCCGCCGGAGGCCTTGTTTCTGACGGCGGAGCAGTTCTATGCGCG
>DATMBW010000114.1:0-2778 GCA_035559095.1 Ramlibacter sp. | reverse complement strand
GGCTGCAGCCGGACGGTGGCCGCGATCGCCGTCAGGGTCCCCAGCACGGCGGTCAGCGCGACGATGGCCAGGCTCACCCAGACCAGTGACGCGGCCACAGTGTGGTTCAACGCCGGGAACTTGAAAGTCTCGACGTACAGGCCCATCAACTGCGTGCCCATCCACTTGCCCAAGGCGAGGCCCAGCAGCCAGCCGCCGCCCACCATCGGCGCGACCAGCTTGAGGTAGTGCAAGGCGATCGCACGATCGGAGTAGCCCAGCGCTTTGAGGGCGGCAACCTGTTCGCGTTGCGTGGCCACCAGCCGGGCGGCTACCACGTGCAGCAGGAAGGCGGCCACCGCCAGGAAGATCGAAGGCAGCACCGTCCCCATGACCTGCTGCCCGCGTATTTCGTTGTCCAGGATGGCGTGCGAAATCTGCTCGGCGCGGCGGTGGGCGGGCAAGCCGCCGAATCCCGCCAGCTGGCGGCTCACTTCGTCGAGCACACCGTGCTGCGAGGCATGCGGCGACAGCTTGAGCGCGACGCGATTGAAAGCGCCCTTCATGTCCATGGCCGCGGCCAGTTCGTCCTTGTCCACCCAGAACACACCGAAGGCGCGCAGGTCCGGCATGCCCCACAAGCCCGCGAAGATGTATTCGGGCGACAGGGCGGTGCCGGTGATGCGCAGCTTGCGCAGTTTCCCGTTCACCAGGGCGTTCACATGGGAGCCCGGCACGAGCCGGTGCGCCTGCGCAAACCCTTCCGAGACGAGCGCATCGAGTTCGCCGCCGGAGCGGCTGCCCGGTTCCGGCAGGCGGCCGGAGCGCAGGCCCACGCGGTTGAGACGCTGGGCGACGTCGAGGTCCAGCCCGATCAGCTGCCCGACGACGGGGTCCGGGCTGCCGGGAACCGTGACGCGCCCCATGGCTTCAACCGTGGGTTGGACGTCGATCACGCCTTCCACGTCGGCAAGGCGCCGTGCCAGCGCGTCGGGTGCGCGCTTCACGGTGGCGAACACGTCGGCGAAGCGGGCTTGTTCGTAGAAGCTGTCGCGCGCCAGCGCGAGCGAATCGACGGCGGACAGGCTCGCGATGAAGCCGCCGATGCCGCTCGCGACCACCAGGGCGATGGTCAGGGCCTGGCTCCACAGCAGCCTCAGGTCCCTGACCACCTTGCGGTCGAGCGCTTTCATCGGATCAACCCGGCGCCGGGCCGCCCCAAGCCGGGGTGGGCCCCCTTGGGGGGCAGCGAGCGGAGTGAGCGTGGGGGCTTCATCACCATGACAGCTCCGCCGGGGTCAGGCGCCGCGCCGGCACTTCGATGCTCGCGATGCGGCCGTCCGCGAGGCGGATCACGCGATCGGCCATTCCGGCGATGGCCGCGTTGTGGGTGATGACCACGGCGGTGGTCCCGAGCTCGCGGTTGATGCGCGCGATGACTTCCAGCACCAGCTTGCCGGTGCCGTAGTCGAGTGCGCCGGTCGGTTCGTCGCACAGCAGCAGTTGCGGCCGCTTCACGATGGCGCGTGCGATCGCCACCCGCTGCTGCTCGCCGCCCGAAAGCTGCGACGGAAAGTGGTCGCGCCGGTGCGTCAGCGCCACCAGGTCCAGCGCCTCGTCCACCGGCATGGGATCGCTCGCGATGTCGGTGACGAGCGCGACGTTCTCGCGCACGGTGAGGCTGGGGATGAGGTTGTAGAACTGGAAGACGAAGCCGACGTGCTCGCGCCGGTAGCGCGTGAGTTCGTCGTCGCCGGCGTGCGTGAGCGCGTGGTCGAAGAAGTCGATCTCGCCGCGGGTCGGCCGGTCCAGCCCGCCGAGAATGTTGAGCAGGGTCGACTTGCCGCTGCCCGAGGCGCCGAGCAGGACCACGAATTCACCGGCGCGCACATCCAGGTCGATGTCGCGCAGGGCTTGCACGGCGGTGTCCCCCATGCCGTAGGTCTTGGACAACGCCCGCACGCGTAACACCGGAGCGCCCGTCACTTTGCGCATGTTGGGGCTTTCCTCATTGGTTGCGCCAGGGCTGGTTACGGTGACGCCGGCCTCACGGGAAGCTCGACCGCGGAAGGGTGGCCGGCATCGCGCCAGACGCGGACCTGGGGCCGTGGCTGCAGCACGGGCGTGGCGAAATTGTCGGCATCCGCGAAGGTAACGGTGACGCGGATGCTGCTTCCTTTCGCAAAAACATGGGAGGCTGGCAGCAGGGCGAACACCAGTTCGACCGGCTGGCCCGCCGGCATCGGCGCCAGGTCGGTGCGGTAATGCGAATGAAACGGCAGGCCGAGGTTCTTGAACGGCGGCTCGGCCAGAGCGCGATGCGAGGCGCGCAGCGTTCCTTCCGTCACATAGCGCGATGCGCCACCGGGTTTCACTTCCTCCAGATAGACGAAGGCGTCGAGATCCCCCGCATCGCTTTCAAGCCAGAGCCGAGCGACGGGATGGCCGGTGATTTCCGTTGTCCGGTCGAGCGCGGCCGTCGTGTAGGTCAGCGCCTTGGCGGCGTTGCTGCGCCTGTCGCCATAGTCGTGCGGAAAATTGACGGCGGTCCAGCGCGACTGCTTGCCGCTGGTGGTGGTGTAGTCGACCGTATAGGCGTCGAACGCCTTGATGTCCGCCGGCGCGACGGGGGACAGGGCGCCGTCATTGACGGATGCGTCCTGCCGGGTGTCACCGGTCGCGAAATAGAAGGGGGTCCGTCGGCCGGCCGCCGGCGGCCATTGGGCCGTGGCCCGCCACGCCTCGTGCCTCGGTGCGCCCACGCGGTAGTAGTGCACCGGCGGCTCGGACATGATGCCG
>DATMBW010000113.1:0-6361 GCA_035559095.1 Ramlibacter sp. | reverse complement strand
CGAAGTGAGCTCGACTTTCGGGATCCTGGTTCCCTCCGGCACGCCGAAGGACATCATCGCGCGCCTGAACTCGGCGCTGGCGCAAGCCGTGCAGCTTCCAGATGTGCGCGAGCGACTGCTGCAACACGGCGCCTTTGCGGTATCGACGACGCCTGAAGAGGCGGCTCAGCGCATCCGCGCGGAAATCGCCATGTGGGCCAAAGTGATCAACGATGCGAACGTGAAGTTGGACTAGGGGCGCAGCCAAACATGCCCAGGAACTCGCGCCGCGTCTTCGGCCCGTAGGTTCTGAAGTGCGGATCGGGATTCTCGAGGTAGGCGGCGCGCTGCCGCGCGACCGCGTCGCGTGCGGTGTAACGCTTCACGTCCGTCGGGGTGAGGCCGTACACGTTGGCGGCGTTCAGGCCGAAGATCTTTGACCGCAACGCTGGAGTGATCTCAGGATAGCCGTGCCGCTCGCGCAACGGCTCGGCGATCTGGAACGTCCGAAAGGCCTGGATCTGGTCCTGCGGCGAGCCGTACCAGATCGAGTCGGTGCCCCACAGCACGTTGTTCTCGCCGCACGCCACGATCAGCTTGCCCAGCGCGTGAGCCGCCTGATCGGGGTCACGCATCAGAAAGCGCCAGGTGCTGCCCAACTCTGCATACACATTGCTGTTTGGCTTGACCTGATGCTTGCGCAGTGAAGTGACGAGCGTGTCGATGCCGTCGCTTTTTCCGCTCGCGTCATAGGCCTTTTCGGTCACCGTGCTGACGAACCCCGAGTGATAGATGAGGAAGTTCACGTCCGGATAGCGCCTGGCGACGACGCCGATGTCGCTGCACTGGCTGTGCTCGTAGGAGCGGCTGCCGAACGGAAGCCCCTTGTGGATACAGATGTTCCTGACCCCGAGGGCGCGCGCTTTCTCGATGAAGCGAATGCCGACGTCGTCGAACAGGAAGTAGCCTTTGCCATCGGGACCGTACTGCGTGTAGGTCTTCCAGGCGCTCACCCCCCACTTCTGCTTTAGCTCGTCCATGCCTTCGAGGTCGCCGGGCTGGTTCGGGTTGACGCGGCCGTGCAGCAGCAGCCGGTGCGTGCCTTCGAGCTTGTCGACCAGCCGGCGCACTTCGTCGGCGGCCCGGATCGTCACCGGCTCGGCGCCGCGGGCGGAAGGAACGAACGACAGCACCATCACATCGGTGTCGCTGTCCATGAACACGTCCTTGAGGAACACCTCGGCGCTCTTCGAATTGCCCTTCGGCGTGTCGATGAAGTGGCCCTGCACGTCGAGTATGAACTCCTGCCTGGCGGGTCCGACTTGCGCGCGAGCGAACTGCTGGTCCAGGGCGGCTTCTTCCGGCAGGTCGAAGAACCCGCCGGTCCTTCCGGCGGTGGCGTTGGCCGCGTTGAAAGCCAGGAGCGTGCTGGCTGCGCCGCAGGCCGAGGTCAGGAACGTTCTCTTGGAGCAACCCAGACGCTTCGAATTCGCCGCTGCGGCCTCGTGGGCGAGCCGGTTGGCTTCGAGGTTCGCCGGCCACAACGGCACCGGCGCGAATTCGCCGTTCGAGGTGCTGTCGAGCTTGATAGGAAGGCGCCTGCCTTCGGGGTCGATGCCGGGCATAGTGATCCTCCGGTCCGAACAGGGAACTGCGTCAGCACTGAAGAGCGACGCCACCGTCGCCCGCCCCGTCGACTTCGACGCCGTCGCAAGGGCTTTGGTTCCGGCGTCGCCTCGCGGTTGGGCACCGCTGTGCGACGCGCGCCACCGTATCCGCCTAATATGCTGTTTATGTGGAAAGCGCATTCCGCTGGCCTGCTGACTGTCGGGCTCGGACTCTTGCTGGTCCTGACCGCGTGCGGCGGCGGCGGCAGTGCGACGACCACGACCGTGACGC
Organism: Ramlibacter sp.; assembly: GCA_035559095.1. Lineage (GTDB taxonomy): Bacteria > Pseudomonadota > Gammaproteobacteria > Burkholderiales > Burkholderiaceae_C > Ramlibacter. The sequence goes on along the minus strand of DATMBW010000113.1, from coordinate 4,483 downwards.
CGCCGCCACCACTACCACCTGCCAGCAGCGTCACGCCGCCACCACCGCTACCACCTGCCAACAGCGTCACGCTGACCCCGGTTGTTTCCGGCCTGTCCAGCCCGGTCGATCTGCAAGCAACGCACGACGGCACCGGACGATTGTTTGTTGTCGAGCAGGCAGGGACGATTCGAATTCTGCAAGCCGGAGCCTTGCAGGCAACGCCGTTCCTCGACATTCGCGCGCGTGTGACCTTCGGCGTGGAGATGGGCCTGCTGGGCCTCGCCTTCCACCCGGCATTTGCCCAGAACCAGCGCTTCTACGTGAACTACGTGCGCAGGCTCGGCAGCGGACAAATTCAAAGCGTGATCGCGGAATATCGCGTCTCCGGTGCCGACGCAAATCAGGCCGACCCGGCCAGCGAGCGCATCCTGCTGACCGTGGATCAGCCCTTCACCAACCACAAGGGGGGGCAGGTGGCCTTTGGCCCGGACGGGTTCCTCTACATCGGCCTGGGCGATGGCGGCGGTGGCGGCGATCCGTTTGGCAACGCCCAGAACCTGCAAACCCTGCTGGGCAAGATGCTGCGCATCGATGTCGATCGCAGCGCCGGCGCCCTGCCTTACGCGATCCCCGCCGACAATCCATTTGTTGCCGGCGCGGGATTGCCCGAAATCTGGGCCTGGGGCTTGCGCAATCCATTCCGTTTCTCTTTCGATGCGCCAACCGGCAGGCTGTTCGCCGGCGACGCCGGGCAAAACCTGTTTGAAGAAATCGACATCGTGCAAAAAGGCGGCAACTACGGCTGGAACGTCATGGAAGGCCTGCACTGTTTCAACCCGGCCATGGGCTGCGATATGGCCGGCCTGATGTTGCCGATCGCGGAGTACGGCCACTCGGAAGGCACGGCGGTGATCGGCGGCTACGTTTACCGCGGGCCGGCAATTCCGGCGTTGGCGGGCAGCTATGTCTTCGGCGACTTCGGCTCGGGAAACATCTGGCGCCTCACGCAAGACAATTCCGGCGCCTGGCAGCGCGTGCTGTTGCTGGGCAGCGGTCGAAGCATCAGTTCATTCGGGCTGGATTCCGCAGGCGAACTCTACCTGCTCGACTACGGCGCAGGAGCGATCCTGAAACTGTCACCCTAGAGCTGTCACCGGCCAACAGTCAGGCCGGCCGCTGCGTAGAGCACCGAACCCGCCAGGCTCAGGCCGAGACCCACCGTAAACCCGCTGCGCTGCGCCCACGAGGCCGCGTCAGAGGGCGGCACTGTCGCCCGCCAGCCGGACGATGCGCGCGATCAAGTGGTGGTATTCAATATCGGTCTCCCCGCCCAGCCGGATGCCCGGGTCTTGCAGGAAGGCCGCGTTGATCGACTCCCAATCGGCCTCGGTCAGATGCTGCTGGGCCGCGGGCAGGATGACCGCCTCTTCGCGGCCCATATGCTCCCAGTGAAAGTCGGCGTACTGTGCCACCGCCTGTTCAAGCTCGCGCGTGGCAGCCAGGCGCGCAGCGTCATCGCGTGCGTCCGCGACGGCTTCCACGCCCGCTGCGAGTTCCGCCACCAGCACCCGGTCACGTTCGTGCTGGCGCTCGAGTTCGTCCAGCTCGGCGTCCACGCTGTTCGTGCGTTCACGCAGTTTGCGGAACAAGTGGAGTTCTTCCTTCGGATGGTGCAGCGCCACCGGGAAGTTGCGCAGGTACAGGACGATGGCGCGCATGGCTGCGGGATCGGCGGCCGTGTTGCGATTCCTCGCCGCCGCCAGCAATTGCGCCCAGGCATGCAGCGCGGCCGCCATCGACCGGTGCTCGTCCCGGATGATCGCAATCGCCCGCGCCGGCGGCTTGGGCTCGCCCGTTGCGGACACCAGCACCGGCATACCCGAGCTCATCAGCACCGTCAGGGTGTCCGATGTCAACGCCATGCCCAACTTGCCGTGATGGCCATGCGACGCCATGAAGATCAGGTCGCAGCCCTTGCTGCGCGCGGCCTCGATGATGGCCTGAGCCGGCTTGTCGCTGACGGCCCACATCGATTCGCACGGCACGCCCAGGGCGCGGGCCGCGGCCTCGGCCTTGGACAGGAGCTCGCGGGTCTTGCCGGCCACCAGGTAGTCGTAATCGTCGGCGGCCGTGAGGCGCAGCACTTCCAGGTCGCCGCTCAGGGAACCGGCATGATCGGCGACCGCGTGGAAGAACGTGACGCGCGCGCCCAGCGCGCGAGCCATCCCCACGGCGTTGCCCACCACCTGGATGGACAGCTCCGTCCCATCAATGGGAACGAGCAGATGACGGTACATGGCGGCTCCTTTGCACAGTGATGGCAGTTTAGACGGCGCATGAGCTCTACACCCTCCTCCCGGCGGGGGGGCTGAATCCTCCGGCGGCGACGCGGTCGGGGGTTACCATTGACCGACCCGACGGGAGTACCGTGTCGAACGAAGCCAATGCTGCCGCCACCAGCGACCTGCTGCTGAAGGTCACGCCCCCGCGCGTGCCTCGTCACCTGGTGGCCCGGCCCGCCCTGGCGTCGGGGCATCCCCAGTTCAGCGACCGGCCTGTCGCACTGGTGCAGGCGCCGGCGGGCTTCGGCAAGACATCGCTTCTGGCCCAATGGCGGCGCGAGCACCTGGCGCAGGGCGCGGCGGTGGCGTGGCTCACCGCGCAGCCGCAAGACGACACTCCCCGCTTCGTGCAAAGCCTGGCCCTGGCGGTGCGCACCGGCGCGGGCCGGCCGACCTTCGGCCACGCGCTGCTGGAGGCGTCGCCGGCGGGTGGGCTGGAAGGCATCACCGTCTGGCTGGCCGAAGCGGCGCAGAGCGCCCTGGACATCGTGCTGATCGTGGACGAGGCCGACCGCCTGCCCGATGAGTCGCGCGAGGCGCTGTCGTACCTGTTGCACAACACGCCGCCCAATCTGCGCTGCATCGTGGCCGCGCGTGCCGATTGCCGGCTCGGGGTGGACGACCTGGCTGCCTACGGGCAGTGTGCCGTGGTGGGTGCCGCGCAACTGCGCTTCGGCCTGGACGAGACAATCGAGCTGGTACGTGGCCGTTTCGGCAACCAGATGGATCGCGACGAGGCCGCACGCCTGCATGAGATGACCGAAGGCTGGCCGCTCGGGCTGCAGTTGGCGATTTCGGTGATAGGCAGCAGCGGTGGCGCGCGGGCCGCCATGCCCAGCCTGGACTTGCACGGCGGCGCCTTGCGCGCGCAGTTCGTCGGCTACCTGCTCGGCAACCTGGAGCCCGCGGACCTGGACTTCCTCACGCGCATATCGCTCGCCGACCCCCTGCATCCCGATCTGTGCCGCGCACTGGTCGAGTCCGAAGACGCGCCGCAGCGCCTGGCCCGCCTGGTGCGCGACACGCCGGTGTTCGTCGCCAGCGAACAGAGCGAGTGGCTGCGCATGCATTCGCTCGCGCGCGAAGCGCTGCGCCAGCGGCTGGAAGCACTTCCACCCCGAGACCAGGCAGCGTTGCATGCCCGGGCCTGCGACTGGCTGGCCCAGCAGGGCATGCTGGACGCCGCCGCGCGCCACGCCCTCAGCTGCGGCCAGCAGCAGAAGGCTTACGACCTGGCCGAGCGCAGCCTGTACGAATCGCTGATGGTGCAGGGCCGCCAAGGATCGGTCCTGGAGTGGCTCGGCCGCCTGCCGCCGCAAGAGCTGGACCGGCGCCCGCGCCTGTTGCTGGCTGCGGCCTGGTCGCTGGCGCTGAGTGAGCGGCATGACGAGGCCCAGCGCATGGTCGCGCGCATCCTGGCCCAACCCGAAGTGGACGACAACCTGCGCTGCGAATGCGCGCTGATCCTCGGTGGGGCGGCGATTTTCGCCGACGAGCCCGATCGCTTTGCGCAACTGCACGACCCCTGGGGCGACTCGCCGCCATTGCACGACCCTCTGCTGCTGCGCATCCACGCCAACCGCACCGCGTTTCGCACGCTGCTCGATGGCGAGCCCGCGCTCGCGCGCATGCGCCAGCAGCAGGCGCCGCGCGGCGCGGCGGGGGAAGCAACCGGTTATCTCGATCGCTGGAGCGACCTCATCATCTCGCTCACCTACCTCTGGGAAGGCCAGGTGCTGCTGGCGGAAAAGCTCCTGCGCCCCGCGCTGGCCACCGCCGAGGCCGACCTCGGGCGGCGCAGCGCCTTCGCCTGCATGCTCGCGGCGCTGCTGGCCGCGGCGCTGTGGGAGCGCGACCAGCCGGACGAAGCCGCCGCCGTCCTGGCCAACCGGCTGGACGTTCTGGAGCGCAGCGCGTTGCCCGAATGCGTGCTGCTGGGCTACCGCACGATGGCGCGCATCGCAACGGCTTCGCAGTCCGAAAACCGCGCGATCGAGCTGCTCGGCGCCATGGACGCGGTGGGTGCCATGCGCAGGCTGCCGCGGCTGAGCATTGCCAGCCTGGCCGACCAGGTGCGCCTGCACGCGGGGCGCTTCCGCCCCGAAACCTGCCGCGAACTGTGCCGCCGGATCGACGCATTGATGGCTGAACAGGTGCCG
>DATMBW010000112.1:0-2826 GCA_035559095.1 Ramlibacter sp. | reverse complement strand
CGGCCTGGATGTGGCGCAACCACGAAGTGCGGGATTTCGTCGAATGGCTGCGCGACTACAACACCGGCCGCGGCCGCGAGACGCAGGTGGGCTTCTACGGCATCGACCTGTACGGCCTGTTCACCTCGATCCAGGCGGTGCTGGCCTACCTCGACCGCACGGACCGGGAAGCCGCCCGCAAGGCCCGCGCGAGCTACGCGTGTTTCGACCATGCGCGCGAGGACAGCCAGGCCTATGGCTATTCCGCCGGCTTCGGCCTCACGGCCAGCTGCGAAGACGAGGTGGTGCAGCAACTGCGCGAGATGAACCGCCGTGCCGCGCAGGTGTCCCAGGCGCCCGGCCTGGAGCGCGATGCCGCGTTCTATGCCCAGCAGAACGCGCGCCTGGTGCGCAACGCCGAGGAGTACTACCGCAACATGTTCCGCGGCCGCGTGTCGTCATGGAACCTGCGCGACAGCCACATGGTGGAGACCCTGCAGGCACTGGAGCGCCACCTGGCGGTCGATCGCGGAATGCCCCCGCGCATCGCCGTGTGGGCGCACAACTCGCACCTGGGCGACGCGTCGGCGACCGAAATGGGCAACATCGGCGAATGGAACGTCGGCCAGCTGGTGCGCGACCGCTACGGCGACGACGCGGTGCTGGTGGGCTTGAGCACGCACCACGGCTGGGTTACGGCCGCCTCGGAGTGGGACGAGCCGCCGCAGCGCAGGCAGGTGCGGGACGGCCTGGCCGGGAGCTGGGAAGACATCTTCCACGAGACCGGCGCCGGCCGCCTGCTGCTGCTCTTGCGCGGCAACCAGGCCTTGCGCTCGCTGATCGCGCAGCCGCGCCGGCTGCAGCGCGCCATCGGGGTGATCTACCGCCCCGGGACCGAGCGCCAGAGCCACTACTTCTACACCAGGCTGGCCGATCAGTTCGACGCCATGATCCACCTGGACGAAACCCACGCGCTCGAACCGCTGGACAAGGTGGCGGCGTGGAACACCGGCGAGCCGCCGGAAACCTATCCGTCAGGCGTGTGAAGGCCGCAGGCCGCGCCGCCGCGCAAGCCGAAAGACGAGCGCCAGGGCGACCAGGATGAAAAAGCTGAAAGCCACGAACGACCAGTTGGCCAGCGACCCGCCCAGGAAGGTCCAGTCGATCTTGGTGCAATCGCCGCTGCCCTTGAAAATCATCGGGATGGCGCGCCGCAGGGGGAAAGTTTCGATCATCCCGTAGAAGTCGCGCCCGCAGGTCGCCACTTCGGGCGGATTCCACTGCAGCCAGCTCTGCCGCGCCGCGACGAATGCGCCGAACCCGGCCGCGGCCAGCATCAGCACGCTGCCGCCGATCAGCACGCCGCGGTTGCGCGACGACGCCGTGAGCGCCGCCAACAGCACCACCAGCAACAGCGCGTAGCGCTGCACGATGCACATCGGACAAGGGTCCAGACCCACCACGTGCTGCAGGTAGAGGCCAAAGGCCAGCATGCACGCACCAATCGCGCTCACGACCGCGAGCACGCGGCGAGGGGCCGTATCAAACCATTCAATCAAAATCTTCCTCCAAAACTAGCGTGCAGCCGCTGCTCGCGACGCTGCCCCGGGCGCCGCCCCTTCAGGCCGCGCCTTCCACAAACACGCGGGCCCGTCGCGGCGTCACCACCAGCGTCTCGCCCTCGCGGAATCCAAGATCCCTGAATTGTTGCGCGGGAATCTGCGCCTCAATAATGGAATCATTGTCATTGTCTCCCGGGGGTTTGGTGTCGCCTGCCGGAATAAGTTCCAGCCGGGCGATCGGGCCGACCACGATGGCGCGGCTCAATTGGACCACGATGCCGCGCGGCCGCCCGGCCGCGTCCAGGCCTTCGCCCGGTGAATAGCGCCGCACGTCCAGGTCGTGGGGTCGGACGTAGGCGAACGCCTTGGCGTTCTGCGCACCGGCATGCTCGGGCGAGGCGATCTGAAGCCCTTCCAGGTGAATTTCGCCTTCGTGGGCGCGGCCGTGGAAGAGGTTCACGTCGCCCAGGAAACCATAGACGAAGGGGCTGGCCGGGTGGTCCCAGACCTCCTGCGGAGAGCCCACCTGCTCCAGCTTGCCCGCGTTCATCAGCACCACCCGGTCCGCCACCTCCAGCGCTTCCTCCTGGTCGTGGGTCACGAAGATGCTGGTGACGTGCAGTTCGTCGTGCAGGCGGCGCAGCCAGCGGCGCAGCTCCTTGCGGACCTTGGCGTCCAGCGCGCCGAAGGGCTCGTCCAGCAGCAGCACCTTGGGCTCAACCGCCAGCGCGCGGGCCAGGGCAATGCGCTGGCGCTGTCCGCCCGACAGCTGCGAAGGGAAGCGATCGGCCAGCCAGTCGAGCTGGACCAGGTCCAGCAGGTCATGCACTTTCTTCCTGATCTGCGCTTCGCCGGGACGCTGGCCGCGCGGCTTCACGCGCAGGCCGAAGGCGACGTTCTCGAACACCGTCATGTGCCGGAACAGCGCGTAGTGCTGGAACACGAATCCCACCTGCCGCTCGCGCGCCTGCACGTCGGTCGTGTCCTCGCCGGCGAACAGGATACTGCCCGCGTCGGCCGTTTCCAGACCGGCGATGATCCGCAGCAGGGTGGTCTTGCCGCAGCCCGAGGGGCCGAGCAGAGCCATCAGCTCGCCCGACGCGATATCCAGCGACACGTCACGCAGCGCGTGGAAGTCGCCGAAGTTCTTGCTGACGTTGCGGATCTCGATGCTCATTTCGCTGCTCTCCTGGCGTCGGTTCGGGCCGAGCTTGTCCTTCGACAGGCTCAGGATGATCGGAATTCAGGTTTTCTTTCGACAGGGTTTGACCTGAGCTTGTCGAAG
>DATMBW010000111.1:0-5146 GCA_035559095.1 Ramlibacter sp. | reverse complement strand
CGCAGCTCCTGATCGTGTGCAACGCGAGGCCGGCAAGCTTGCCGGCAGCGGGTCACTCCGCGAACAGCTCGCCCGCGCTCCTGGGGGGTGTCACGCCCAGGTGACGGAACGCGGCCAGAGTCGCCACCCTTCCGCGCGGCGTGCGCTGCAGGTAGCCCTGCTGGATCAGGTACGGCTCGATCACGTCCTCGATGGTGTCCCGCTCTTCGCCGATGCTGGCGGCAATGTTGTCCAGGCCCACCGGACCGCCGTCGAAGCGGTGGATCACAGCCTCCAGCAGCTTGCGGTCCATCACGTCGAAGCCTTGCGGATCCACGTCGAGCATGGCCAGCGCCTTGTGCGCGATCTCCTGCGTGATCTGCCCCTTGCCCTTCACGTCGGCATAGTCGCGCACCCGGCGCAGCAGCCGGTTCGCAACGCGCGGTGTCCCGCGTGATCGTTTGGCGATCTCGATGCCGCCCTGCTCGTCCATCGGCGCCTTGAGCAGGCCCGCGCTGCGCTTGACGATGCGCGCCAGCTCCTCGGCGGTGTAGAACTCCAGCCGCGCGACGATGCCGAAGCGGTCGCGCAGCGGGTTGGTGAGCATGCCGGCACGGGTGGTCGCGCCCACCAGCGTGAACGGCTGCAGATCCAGCTTGATCGAGCGGGCCGCCGGGCCTTCGCCGATCATGATGTCGATCTGGTAGTCCTCCAGCGCGGGATACAGGATTTCCTCCACCACCGGCGAGAGCCGGTGGATCTCGTCGATGAAGAGCACATCGTTCTTCTCGAGATTGGTCAGCAACGCCGCCAGGTCCTTGGGTTTTTCCAGCACCGGGCCGGAAGTCTGGCGCAGGTTCACGCTCAGCTCGTGCGCGATGATGTGCGACAGCGTCGTCTTGCCGAGCCCGGGCGGGCCGAACAGCAGCACGTGGTCCAGCGCCTCGCCGCGCATCCGGGCCGCGCCGATGAAGATCTCCAGCTGCTCGCGGGTCTTGGCCTGGCCGACATACTCGGCCAGCAGCTTGGGCCGCAAGGCGCGCTCGATCGCCTCCTCGTTGGGCGAGGCCGTCGCGGCCGACACCATGCGCTGAGGCGGCGGCATTTCGAAGTCGTCGGTCTGGATCGTCACGGGTTTGAAGTCTTCTTCTGCGGGTTCTGCGCTAGTTCTCGCGTCCGGCCTACTTCGCCAGCGCTTTCAACGCCTGCTTGATGCCTTCGGCGACGCCCACGTCTTTCGGCAATGCCTTGACCGACGCGGCGGCCTCCCTGTCGCTGTAGCCCAGGGCGATCAGCGCCTGCAGGATGTCGGATTGCGCATCGCTTGCCGGACCGCCGCTGGCAACCCCCAGGTCGGGCCCGAACCGGCCTTTGAGCTCCAGCAGCAGGCGTTCGGCCGTCTTCTTGCCGATGCCCGGCACCTTCACCAGCCGGGCCGCGTCCTGCGCAGTCACGGCCTGGGCGATGTCCGACACGCTCATGCCCGAAAGGACGGACAGCGCGGTGCGCGGGCCCACGCCTGAAATCCTGATGAGTTCGCGAAAGGCCGCGCGCTCGGCACCCGATCCAAAGCCGTACAACACCTGCGCGTCTTCGCGCACGACGAAATGCGTGAGCAGGCTGACTTTCTCGCCGACGGCGGGCAGGTTGTAGAAGGTGCTCATCGGCACGTCCACCTCGTAACCCACGCCGTTGCAGTCCACCAGCACCTGCGGCGGATTCTTGTCGCCTAGCGTTCCAGTCAATTTGCCTATCATTGGGGTCCTTCCGCCGGATTATCAGCTTGATTCTCAAACATACCTTCTCGCCTGCCAGCAACACGCGCCTGGCCCACCTGTGCGGCCCGACCGACGAACACTTGCGGACGGTGGAGACGGCGCTTCAAGTGAGCATCGCGCGCCGCAACGAGCAGTTCAAGATCGAAGGAGCCAAGCCCAAGGCGCAGCGCGCGCTGGAGGTGTTGCAGGCGCTGTACGAGATCGCCGGCCGGCCGATCCCGGTGGAAAAAGTCCAGCTGATGGTGGCCAGCGAGAGCGCCATGGACGAAGACGAGGAAGGCGCCGTGGTGCTGCACACGCGCCGTGCCGACCTGAAGGCCCGCAGCCCGAACCAGAGCGTTTACCTCGACAACATTGCGCATCACGACATCACCTTCGGCATCGGCCCGGCCGGCACCGGCAAGACCTACCTGGCCGTGGCCTGCGCCGTGGACGCCCTGGAACGCAGCGCGGTGCAGCGCATCGTGCTCACCCGGCCCGCCGTGGAAGCCGGCGAGAAATTGGGCTTCCTGCCCGGCGACCTGGCGCAAAAGGTGGACCCTTACCTGCGGCCCTTGTACGACGCGCTGTACGACCTGATGGGTTTCGACAAGGTGGCCAAGGCGTTCGAGCGCAATGCGCTGGAGGTCGCGCCGCTGGCGTTCATGCGCGGACGCACGCTGAACAATGCTTTCGTCATCCTGGACGAAGCGCAGAACACCACCCCGGAGCAGATGAAAATGTTCCTGACGCGCATCGGCTTCGGCGCGAAGGCCGTGGTGACCGGCGACATCAGCCAGATCGACCTGCCCAAGGGCCAGTTGTCCGGTTTGGTCGAGGCCGAACGCATCCTCAAACGCGTCAGGGGCATCGCCCACACCCGCTTCACCAGCGCCGACGTGATGCGGCATCCGCTGGTCGCGCGCATCGTCGATGCGTACGACACCGCCCGCAAGACCGATGGCAAGTAGGCCGGAGCACCAACCGACGGGGCGGGATCGCGCCGCGTCGCCGCCCAAACCGGCGCTGACCTTGCAATTCGACCGCTTCGCCGGCGCGAGCGACCACCGCGCCGTGCTCCGGCGCGCCGATGTGGCACGCTGGATCGGCCATGCGCTCGCGGGCCCCGCTGAAATCGCGGTGCGCATTGCCGGCGAGGCGCAGGCGCGCGAGCTGAATCGGAAGTACCGGGGCAAGGACTACCCGACCAACGTTCTGACGTTCGACTACACGCGCGAGCCGGTCGTGACGGCCGATCTCGTGCTGTGCGGGCCGGTGGTCGAGCGCGAGGCGCGCGAACAGGGCAAGACGCTGCAAGCCCACTACGCGCATCTGCTCGTGCACGGCACGCTGCACGCGCAGGGCTATGACCATGAAACGGGCGAACGCGAGGCGCTGAAGATGGAGGCGCTGGAGATCCTGTTGCTGGCGTCGCTGGGGTTCCCGAATCCGTACTGAAAAAACCAATACGGACTCCCGGTTTCAAACCCGCAGAGGAATCGTCACAGGCCCATCGTTCACCAGCTGCACCTGCATGTGCGCGGCGAACTCGCCGGTCGCCACCACGGGATGTGCCGCCCGGGCCTGGGCCACGAGGTAGTCATACAGTCGCCGTCCCTCCTCGGGAGCGGCGGCATTGGTGAAACTGGGGCGGTTGCCGCCCGACGTGTCCGCGGCGAGCGTGAATTGGCTCACCAGCAGCAGACCCCCGCCGGTGTCCTGCACGCTGCGGTTCATCTTGCCGGCCTCGTCCCCGAAGATCCGCAGCTTGAGCACCTTGGCCAGCAGCTTGTCGGCCTGCGTTTCGCTGTCGCCGCGCTCGGCGCACACCAGCACCAGCAGGCCGGCGCCGATCGCGCCGGTGACCTCGCCGCCGACGACCACGCGCGCCTCGCTCACCCGCTGGATCAGCGCGATCAAATCAGGTCCCTTTCGTCTTCGAAGTGCGCCTCGACATCGCTGGGCAGCAGCTGGATGGTGGCGCGCAGGCCCGGCACCGCGCTCATCAGCGCCTGTTCGACGGCGGCGCGCAATGCGGCCGCACGGCCCAGGGACCAGCTTGCCGGCAGGTGCATGTGCAGGTCGACAAAGCGGCGCTGGCCCGAACGGCGGCTCGAGATGTGGTCGAAGCGGATGGTGCGGTGCTCGAATTCCCGCAGGGTTCTTTCGACGTCGGCCATGACCTCGGGCTCCAGCGCCTCGTCCATCAATCCCTGCGAGGACTTCCACATGAGCGCGGCGCCTTCGCGCAGGATGTTCAGCGCGACGCCGATCGCGACGGCCGGGTCCAGCCACTGCCAGCCGGTGAGCGCGACCAGCCCCACGCCCGCCACGACGCCGGCCGATGTCCACACGTCGGTGAAAAGGTGGCGCGCATCGCCTTCGAGCGCGATCGACCGGTGGTGGCGGCCGGACTGCAGCATCACCCACGCCAGAGCGCCATTGATCGCCGAGCTGAGCACCGACAGCGACAGGCCCCAGCCGAGCTGGTCCAGCGGCTGCGGCTCGAGCAGCCGCTGCACCGCCGCCCAGACAATGCCCAGCGCCGCCACGATGATCAACAGCCCTTCGAAGCCCGAGGAAAAGTATTCGGCCTTGTGGTGGCCATAGGGATGCTCGGCATCGGCCGGCCGGCGCGCGATCGTGACCATCAGCAGCGCGAAGGCGGCGCTCGCCAGGTTGACCAGCGACTCCATCGCGTCGGACAGCAGGCCGACCGAATCGGTGATCCACCAGGCCAGCGTCTTCAAGGCGATCGTGAACACCGCCACGGCGATCGAGACACGCAGCAGCAGCTGGGGGCTGAGATCTCTCGGCGCGATACGGTGCATGGCGTGATTGTGCGGCATGCGCGGCGCCGCAACCCGTGCAAGAATCCGGCCCATGCGCGTCCCCGCACATTCACTGGCCGCGCCGGTCCTGGCGGTTGCGATCGCGCTCGTCGCAGCGTTTCCGGCCGCGGGACAGGTCCGCCCAAGCCCCGTCGAAGCCGCCGGTTACCAGGGACTGCACGCGGCGGCATGGACCGGCAACGTCGCCGAGATTTCCAGGCTGGCGGCCGCCAGGGCGGCCCTCGACGCGCGCGACGGGCATGGCCGCACGCCATTGCATGTGGCCACGTTCGCCCGGCAGCGCGAGGCGATCCGGGCCTTGGTACAAGCCGGGGCCGGCATCGACCTGCTCGAAGACGACCGCTATGACGCCGTCACCATCGCCGCGGTGGCCGATGATGAAGCAACGCTGCGACTGCTGCTGGCCCTGGGCGCGAGCGCGAAGCAGGTGACCAGCCGCTACGACGGCACGGCGCTGATCGCCGCCGCCCACCTGGGCCACGATGGGGTGGTGCGCCAACTGATCGCGGCCGGTGCGCCGCTGGACCACGTCAACAACCTGCACTGGACCGCCGTGAT
>DATMBW010000110.1:0-6895 GCA_035559095.1 Ramlibacter sp. | reverse complement strand
GAAAACGATTGCGCGGTGCCCGGAATACGATTGCCGGCCGGAACGAACTGGTTGGGCACGGTGCAGGGGGTGGCAGTGCAGGTTGCGAATGCGTCCCGGTAGCGCGCATCCAGCCAGCCTTGCGACAGATGGAACTGCCAGGCCCCGGCCAGCGCCGCGCTCCATGCCAGTTCGAGGCCGCGCCGTCGGGTTGCCCCGGCGTTCTGGAAGGTGCTGCGGCCGCCGCTGTTGGTCTGCGTCACGATTTCGTCCCGGGTCGAGGTCTGGAACAGCGCCGCGCTCCATTCACCGCGCCACCGGCTGCCTGCCGCGGTGCGGCCCTTGATGCCCAATTCGAGGTTGTCGCTGCGGGAGGGCCGTAACGCGAAGTTCAGCCCCGCGGTTCCATCCGGACGGTAGGCCAGCTCGTTGAACGTGGGCGTCTCGAAGCCCCGGCCCAGCGCCGCATACACGTGCACTTGCGGCGACCAGGCGTGCATCAGGCCCGCCACCGGCAGCGTTGCGCCGTAGCGCACCTGGCCGCTGTCGTTGCCGTTGATGCCGCTGACAAAGTGGTCGGCCGACGAAAAATCAACGCTGCTGCGCCGCACGCCGGCCGTCAGGCTCCAGCGCGGGGCGAATTTCCACACCGCCTGCAGGTACGGATCGAGGTTGGCTACGACGTTGTCCTCGTCGCGCCGCAACGCCCCCTGGACGCCGAGCGTCGCGCCGGAGAAGTTCTGCCAACCGCGCCGCCGCTCCTGCATGCGGTCGTAAGACACACCCGCCACCACTTCCAGCGGACCTTGCGCCAGAGACGATTGCGAAGTCCAGCGCAGGTCGGTGCCTGCATAGCGGCGCTCCAGCCCGATCACGCCGCCGGGGTGCAACGCGCTGACTTGGGCCGCGATGGGGATGGCCTGGAACTGTTCCGTGTCGCGCTGGCCGCCGTAGACCATCAGTCGCAGCCGGGTGCCTGCGGCCAGCCGGTGCTCATGGATCAATCCCAGCTGGCTTTGCCTCACGGTCTTGCGCGTGTCGAACAACGTCGCCGAGGCATCCGCACTGCGCGGCGCGGCTTCGAACTGCGATCGCGTGAGGCCGAGCGGGTCGTCGGCGCGCAGCTGCATTGCGTTCGCCACGACGGTCCAATCGCCGCCGTCGCCGCGCTTGACGTCCAGCCGCGCATTGCCCAGGCCGCGCTCGGCGCCGCTGTGCTCGCGCCAGCCATCGGTTGCAAAGTCATAGGCGCTGACCACATATCCCAGGGACGGCGTCGAGCCGCTGAGCCGCAAGCCCGGCCGCAGCAATCCATAGCTGCCGACCGCCAGGCTGGGCTCGACCGTGGGCGGCCCTTCCCCGGCTTCGGTGAACACCTGGAGCACCCCGCCGGAGGAGTTTCCATACAGCGCCGAGAACGGCCCGCGCAGGACTTCAATGCGCCCGGCCGATGCCAGGTCGATGTGGGACAGCTGCCCCTGTCCATCGGGCATGGTTGCGGGAATGCCGTCGGTGTAGATGCGCACGCCCCGCACGCCGAACGTCGAGCGGGCGCCGAAGCCGCGAATCGACAACTGCAGGTCTTGCGCATAGTTCTGCCGGTCGCGCGCCGTCACGCCGGGGATCAGCCCCAGGCTTTCCGACACGTTGATCCCGGGCCGGCCCGCTGCGCGCAGGCGCGCGCCGTCGATCACGTCCACCGACGCCGGCACGTCGAAGGGCGCGGCTTCGCTGCGCGTCGCGCTCACGGTGACTTGCGGCAGCGTCTGCGGCCAGGCCGCGCCCGCCCCGGCCAGAAGCGACGCGAACACGGCGGACGCCCTCACGGGAGCGTCTCGCGCAGCAGCGCCGCCACATGCTCGGCGATGGCCAAGGCGCTGGTGAGGCCCGGCGACTCGATTCCGAAGAGGTTGACCAGGCCCGCGACGCCATGCAGCTGCGGTCCATCGATGCGAAAGTCCGGCGCCCGCTCATCCGGCCCGTGGATCTTGGGCCGCACGCCGCTGTAGCTGGGCTGCAAGGCGCCATCCGGCAGGTCCGGCCAGTAGCGCCGCACCTCCGCATAGAACGCGTCGGCGCGCCCGGGATCGACCGTGTAGTCGATCTCCTCGGGTCGCGTGACGTGGAGCCATTCCAGGTCGGGACCGAACTTCGCCTGGCCGCCCAGGTCCAGCGTGAGGTGAACGCCCAGCCATGCGTCGGCGGGCGCCGGATAGATCAGGCGGGAAAACGGTGCCTTCCCCGGCAGAGCGTAGTAATTGCCCTTGGCGAAGAATTCGCGCGGCACGAACCGGGGGTCGATCCCTTCGAAGCGCCGCGCCAGCGCGCAGGCATGCAGCGACGCGGAATTGACCAGGATCGAAGCGGCCACCTCGCTGCCGTCGGCCATCCGAATCAGGTGCGGCCTGCCGCCCCGACCCAGCACCGCCGAATCGACCGCCGAACCCACGGCGACCATGCCGCCGAGGCTTTCCAGATCGCCTTGCAGGGCCAGCATCAAACCATGGCTGTCCACGATCCCCGTGGTAGGCGACAGCAGTGCGGCCGTGCAGCGCAGGCCCGGTTCCATCGCCTGCGCCTCGTGCGCCTCGAGCCACTCCACCGCTACACCGTTGGCCGTCGCCCGTTCCTGCAGCCCGCGCAAGGCGGCCGCCTCCGCGTCGCTGTTCGCGACCACGAGCTTGCCGCAATCGCGCCGGTCGACACCGTGGCTTGCGCACAGCTCGTAAAGCAGCTGCTTGCCGCGCACGCACAGGCGCGCCTTGAGGGAGCCCGGCGGGTAGTAAAGGCCCGCATGGATGACTTCGCTGTTGCGTGAGCTCACCCCCTGCCCGATCGCCGTTTGCGCTTCGGCCACCACCGTCTCGACTCCGGTCTGCGCCAGCGCACGGGCCACGGCCAGGCCCACGACGCCCCCCCCGATGACGATCGCGCCGACACGATCCATCAGAAGGCTCGCCTTGGATCGGTGCGCAGCAGCATTTCGACCAGCAGGCGCAGGTCGCGCTTGAGCGGCTCGAACCCCTCGTGGAGTTCGAGCGTGCGCTCGTTCATGTAAAGCTTGCGATTGATCTCCACCTGCAAGCTATGGCGGTGCCGCGGCGGATCGCCGTGCCGGCGCACCAGTTCCACGCCTTTGTAGGGGTGGTTGTAGGCGACGCTGTAACCCAGCGACTGGAGGTAGCCGCAGACCTGTCGCGACAGGTGCGGCGCCGCGGTCGTGCCCTCGCGGTCGCCGATCACGAAGTCGGCGTGGACCAGGCCGGGGTATTCGGTCGAATACCTGGATGCGATGGCCGGCATGGAGTGGCAATTCAGATGGATGCTGTAGCCATGCCGTGCCCGGGCCGCGTCGATGGCGGCGCCCACCGCCTGGTGGTAGGGCTGCCAGCAACGCTCGATGCGCGAACGCACCTCCGCCACCGACAGCCGGCGCTCATAGATCGGCAGCCCGTCGTCGGTGATGCGCCAGACCAGGCCCTTGCCCAGCCGCACCTTGGCCAGCGCGCGCGGGTCGGTTTCCACCGGGTCGGGCCAGTCCTCGTTGAACAGCGTGACGTCCACCTCGGTCGTATTGCGGTTGACGTCCAGGTAGCTGCGCGGAAACAGCGCCTCGATCCAGGCCGCGCCCAGCGCGGGCGCGAAATCGTAGAGCTTTTCGACATGCGTGTCCTCGGCCTGGCGCAGCGCTTGCGGATCGCAGGCGTGGCCGAAGTCATCGGGGTAATCGACCCCGCTGTGCGGCGAATCGAGCACGAGCGGCGTGCTGCCCTCGACAGTACGGACAGGAAACCTCATGGAGCCATTGTGGCCCAGCGGACAATCCACCGGGTGCCCTCAGCTGCTGAGGCAGTGCGCGTAGCAGAATCGCGGACAGATCGGGCAAGGCCGAGGGGAGTGTTACGGCATCTCACGCGTGTCCCAACCCGTATCTCAATTTCGACATCAAGGGTCGTGCACCGGCGCGTGACCTGCGGCTGGCGGGTGTCAATAAAGCCGGGACGGTCGTGGGCGTCCATATCCACGATTCCTTCAAATACTTGACCGACACCGCCAGAAATCAAATAGGAATGCGACGTCGCCGCCAAGAGAAGTGCTGGAAATATGCGGGCTAGAATGCCCTCGATCAATCAGAGATCGCCGATGCAAGTGATCAGTGCCTATCTAAAGCGTTATTTCCGGAAGATTCGACTAGTGAAACCGTTAAACCAATCTTTACTGCGCCAGGCCCACGCGCTGCTGAGTGACCCAAAGGTAAGCGAGATTCTGAGTGCGCAATGCGAACGCGAACTCGGGGGCCAGAACAGCAAGGTGAGCACCGCTATCCATCCCGCGGACCAAATGTTGACGCATTCGATCCGGATGCTGGAGGATGTGAACCAGTCGGTCTCCCAATATTTCTGCGTCGCGCTGCAACAGTATCGTGCGCTGCAGCGCATGCTGCGATTGGCCTTCCCCCAGGGCCTCCAAGACAGGTTGATTCTGGATTTTGCGTGCGGATATGGAAGAGCCCTTCGCTTTCTGGTGCAAAGCTATCCGGCCAACCAGATCTGGGCGTCCGACATTCAGGAAGACGCGGTGAGCTTTGTGCGAGGTCAATTCGGTGTGAATGCGCTGGTGTCGGACGCATCACCCGCCCAATTTCAGCCGGGCCGGAAATTTCAGTTCATCTGGGTCGCTTCCCTCTTCACGCACCTGCCCGAGCGCCTGTTTCGTGCTTGGCTGGTGCGGCTGTACGAGCTGCTGACCGATGACGGCTATTTGGTCTTCAGTGTGCATGACGAGTCCATCTTGCCGGCAGGACTCCGGCTTCCCGACAATGGGTTTTTGTTCACGCCCGAAAGTGAAATATCCGAGCTTGACACCGCCGTGTATGGAACGACCCACGTCAGTGAATCGTTTGTCCGTTCGGTACTCGTGCACGACTTGGCACACCCCGAGGGCGGTTACCTGCGGGTCCCGCGCGGCCTGGCGGACCAGCAGGACCTGTATGTGGTGCCAAAGCGTCAACAGTCCTTGGAGCGCTTCGCCGCGTATCGTCAGGGTGCCTGGGGCTGGGTCGAGTGTGCAATGGCGTACGGTGTCACCCAGGATGCACCGACAGCGCTTGCGTATGTGTCGGGCTGGGCCAAGTCTCTGGACCGTGATTCGTCGGTGAAAGCGGTCTACGCGGAGGTCGGGGGCGTTCGTTATCAAGCCACATTGGGCATTCGCCGTCCGGATCTTGCGAAAGCCTGGGCCAGTGATTTCGACAATTACGGATGGGAGTTGCGGTTTCCGATTCCACGGGCCACTACGTCCTTTATCAGCGTGATGGCGCAACTTGATGGCGACGAGTGTGGGCTCATCTACTTTGGTGCATTGGATCCAAATCACCTGTTGGGGCTGGCGCCCTGGGGCTACCTGGATGCAACGTCGGTTCAAGACGGTTACCTGCACCTTGGGGGTTGGGCCGCTGCATCGTCAGGGCGGAAGATCACCAAGGTTGTGGCGACCATTGATCGGGTCGAATACAAGGCCGCTCTTGGGGATACGCGACAAGACGTTTGCGACGTTCTGGGGGACCAAGGCTACCGGCATTCGGGTTGGCATGTCGATGTTCGGGTCGCCGGGCTTCGATCGCCGGTCGAGGCGCGAGTCGTTGCAGTAGCCGAGGATGGCGAGGAAAGGACTCTCTTTGAGGGGCCGATCAACCTGAACTCGAAATGAGCATTCGCGAGGCCTACTGCCCTGAGCTGTCCTGACCCCTGCCCACGCCAGCCGTATTCGTTGTGAATCCGTGAACTAGGGAGGGCAGTTACTGTGGAGGTGCCCCCGACTGCCTTGCAGCACCCAAAAAGGGACTGGTGCCCCGCCCGTGACGCGTCTATTGCGTCAACCAGGCGTAATACCCAATCTTTTCGAGCGAATACCCAGGCAGGTAGTTCAGGACAAAATCCCGTTCCGCCTCACTGATGGTGTAAAAGTGCGTCGCCAATGCGGCATTGAAGAACCGATAGACGGCAGCGGCATTGCCCCCGCCTGCAGCTTGCGCATACCAGCTGATGCCCTCGAAGGAAAACTCCGGAAGGGTCGCAAGCACGTAATCGCGCTCACCGGCGCTGATCGTATAGAAATGCCGGCCATTGCGGGTGTTGTAGAAACGGTAGACAGGGGATGAGCCGGAAACCTCCGAGGTATACGCATAGAAGGCCACACCTTCGAACTTGAAAACAGGGATTGCCGTAATGACCCAGTCCCGCTCGGCGGCGCTCGAAGTGTAGAAGTGGGCGCCCGTCGTGGCGTTGTAGAAGCGGTAAACGGCGGTGCGAGGTATCACTGGTGGCGCTGCCGGCGCGCTGAGCCAGCGGTCGAGCCCCCCGTAGTAGGCGACGTCCAGCCGTCCGTACGCATCGGACCCATTGCGGAACCTGCAGCTTGCCGAGCCGCCGTAAAGATGGCCGATGAGGTAGCGGCTGCCGCCGACGGCGGAGAACAGGCCCGACCCGCTGCTGCCGGCTTCGGTGGTGCCGAGACTCCACGTCGACAGGACGAACTTTCCGCTCGATGGATTGGTGCTCGGCGAACAGCTGAATGTGTCGGATGGTCCCGTGGTGCAGCTGCCGAATCCCGTGACCGAACCCTGGTTGTACTTTTGCAGTTCGCCCACAGGGTGGTGGATGCCGATCACATCCGCGCCAAGGGAAGGCGCGTTCACCGTCCAGCCGGCGTACACGGCGCCGCTCGGGGGAGCCTGGTTGAGTCTCATGAAGGACGTGTCGCTGGCGGAGTCCGTGTAAAGCAACGTCGCACCCGAGAACATCGAGCGCACGCCGCCGTTCAGGACGCCGCTGCCGCAGAACGTCGAGCGGTAGAACCAGTACGTTCCCAGCGAAGACGCGGCCGTCTGCGTCGAGATGCAGTGATTGGCGCTCAG
>DATMBW010000109.1:0-8706 GCA_035559095.1 Ramlibacter sp. | reverse complement strand
CCACGGCCGGAAACGGGTTGTGCCGGGTCAGCACTTCCCAGTCGCCGCGAAAATCGCGCGCGCGCGCCAGCCCGATCCATTCCGCGATGTCGCCGTTGACCGGGCAGGCCTGGTGGCAGGGCGACGGCGGTTGGATGTAGTGCGGCAGGAACGCGCGCCAGGTGCCGGTCTTGATGGCCTCGGTGGTGCCGGTGGTCCAGATGGTCGGCGGCAGCGGCATGTTCATGATGCGGCCTGGGCTAATTGCGCATCTACCGCGCGATAGCCCTCGACGCAGGCGGCGACGTTTTCGTCGCGCAGCTTGGGCGACTGCTCCAGCAGCATGCGCTCGAGCACGGGCAGCGCGGGGTCTCCGACGGCCCGCGCCAGCGCCCCCAGCAACGCCGAGTTGACGATGCGCCCCAGGCCCTGGCGCCGCGAAATTCCCAGGCCATCGACCGGGATCACCCGGTGCTTGGGCAGCGACTCGCGGAAATCGGCCACGCTGCGCGCCGAATTGACCACGATCAGCGTTTCGCTGTGGGCCGCCGCGAGCAGCGCGCCCTGCAGCAGGCTGGCGTCGAAACACAGGATGGCGTCGGCCCGCTCGATGTCGCAACGCAGCCGCACCGGCCGGTCGTCCACCCGGATGAAGGAGCTTACCGGGGTGCCGCGCCGCGCGCCGCCGTAGCTCGCGAAGGCCTGCACCTGCCGTCCCTCGGCGAAATAGGCCATCGCCAGCAGGTTGCCCGCGGTCTGCGCGCCCTGGCCGCCGCGGCCCTGGATGATGATCTGCAGCATGGTCGCCCCGTGCGGTTCAGCGCGCTGGCAGTACCGCGGTGGCCTCGAGCTCGATCTTGCCGGGATGATCCAGCAGGTCGGCCACGAAGATCATGCTCATCGCGGGGTAATGCCGGCCCATGTGCTTCTTCCAGATCGCGCCGAGTTCGCGCCGCGCCGCCAGGTACGCCGGCTTGTCGCAGCAAAAGGCGGTGATGCGGCAGATGTGGTGCGGCGCGCCGCCGGCTTCCGCCAGCACCGTGAGCACATTGCACAGCGCCTGCTCGAACTGGTCGGGGATTTCTTCCGAGGCGAACTTCTGCTGCGCGTCCCAGCCCACCTGGCCGGCAATGAACACCAGGCGCCCGGCATCGACCTCGATGCCGTTGGCGTAACCGATCGGGGGGGCCCATCCTTCGGGAAGCAATGCTCGCATGTGCGTCTCTCCTTTGTTCTTCGTTCGCATTTCTCATGCAAATGCGAAGGGGTTGCAAAAAACGGCGGTCGCGGGGCGCCGGAGCGCGCCGGATCAGTCGGTATAGCGCGGGGGATCCGGGTCCATGGCCCAGTCCGGGTCCGGCGGCGGCGCCTTGGCGATCCACTCCTGGACCAGCGCGACGTGCTCGGCTTCTTCGGCCTGCAATTCCTGCGCGGCGCGGCGCACCGGCTCGTTGGTGGCCAGACGCGCGATCACGGCGAAGAAAGCCTCGGCACGCTTCTCGGCGGCCAGCGCCAGCTGCAGCGCGTGCCATGGCTGCATCAGGTAATGCACCTCGTCGAACGGCGGGGTTTCGGGCCCGTCCATGCCGGGACCGAACTGGATGTGGGCCGGCACCGGCGGCGCCTCGGTCCAGCCCATCTCGGCCATGATCCGCTCCGCGTGCTTGGACTCGTAGCCGGCCATGGTGCGAAACAGCGCCGCCACCTCGGTGTTGTTGTGCATTTCCAGGGCGTCGGCGAACTGGTTGTAGCGATCCACCGCCTCGCGTTCCATCGCCAGCGCCTGGGCCATGAATTCCGGCAGTGTCTGTGGCGTCGGTGTGGCCGGCGCGTCCCGCTTTGTCTTGTCGTTCATAGTGCAAACTCCGCTTCAAGTTCGTCCACCTCGCGTGAAGCCGGGACCGGTCCACCGGAATACGGCTTTCGATCTCCCGTGTACAGCACGCCGATGTTGAAGCCGTCGTCGGTCATGATGCGGCGGGCGGCGCGGGCGGGATCGTCGGTGGGCTCCACCGAGGTCTCGCGCACCATGTTTTTCCAGTCGCGCTGTTCGGGCCGGAAAGTCACGCACGGGCTCATGATCTCGACGAAGGAAAAGCCGGGGTGCCGGATGGCCTGGGCGATGATGTCGGCGGTGCCGTGCTGGTCGCCCGAGAAGGCGCGGGCGACGAAGTTGGCGCCCGCCGCCAGCGCGATCACCAGCGGATGGAACGCGCGGATGCCGGTGCCGCCGGGCGAGAGCTTGTTGTCCCAGTCCGGCTCGGTGGTCGGCGAGGCCTGGCCCTTGGTCATGCCGTAGACATGGTTGTCCATGACGATGTAGGTCAAGTCCACATTGCGGCGGCAGGCGTGCAGGAAGTGATTGCCGCCGATCGAATAGCCGTCCCCGTCGCCGCTGGCCACCAGCACCGTGAGGTCGGGCCGTGCCACTTTCAGGCCCGCGGCAGCCGCCAGCGAGCGGCCGTGCACGCCGTGAAAGCCATAGCACGCCGTGTAGGCGGGAATGCGCGAGGAACAGCCGATGCCGGACACCACTGCGACCTCGTGGGGAGGACGCCCCACCAGCGCCAACGCCTTGGTGACCGACGCCAGCACGGTGTAGTCGCCACAGCCCGGGCACCAGATCGGCTTGTAACCGGACTTGAATTGCGCCGCGGTCAGCACCGCCGGCGACACCACGTCGTTCATACGACCTCCTTGTTCTGTACAGCCTGGGCGCCGGCCCATTCGCAAATGGCGGCGCACAATTCCTTCGGACGCAACGGCAGCGGACCGGGGCGGTGGAAACTCGCCGGACGGCCCGGCAGATCGACCATGCCGCGCAGGTAGCGCAGCAACTGGGCCTGGTGGTTCTGCTCGATCACCATGACGCGTTCGACACCGTCGAGCGCCAGCGCGACCGCCTCGGGCTGCAGCGGCGCCAGCAGCCGCAACACCACCAGCCGCACCGGGACACCCTGGGCGGCGGCGCGCTGCACCGCCTCGCGCACGGGGCCGCTGGCCGAACCGAACGTGATCACCGCCACCGGCGCATCGCCCTCGACGTCGGCCCAACGGCTTCCGTAGTCATACCGCATCAGCTTGCGCTCGCGCTTGTCCAGCTGCACGGAGTGGTCGCGCGAGCCGCTGCTGGGGATCGCGCCTTCGGTGTGCTCCAGCCCGTCGGCGGTGTAGACGGTACCCGGCGTGCCGGGAATCGCCATCGGCGAGACGCCGCTTTCGGTATTGCGATACCGTTTGTAGTCCGCGGTGTTCGCCGGGACCGTGAGCCGCATCGCCGTGCTGGCGCGCACCGCCGGCTTCTCGACGATCGCGCGCGACTGGCCCATGAACTGGTCCGACAGCACGATCGCCGGCGCCTGCAGCGCCTCCGCCAGTTCCACCGCCCACTGGGTGGTGGCGACACAATCGGAAATCGAACTCGGCGCCAGCACCAGACGCGGCGCGTCGCCGTGCAGCCCGCTGACGGCGAACGACAGGTCGCTTTGCTCGCTCTTGGCCGGAATGCCGGTGGACGGGCCGCCGCGCATCACGTCGACCACCACGATCGGCACTTCGGCGGCCACCGCCAGGCCGATGCCTTCGGTCATCAAAGCCAGGCCCGGGCCGGCCGTCGCCGTCAGCGATGGGACACCGCCATACGAGGCGCCGATGATCATGTTGACCGAGGCCAGTTCATCCTCGGCCTGCAGCAGCGAGCCGCCGACCTTGGTGAGCGCGGGCGCCATCCATTCGAGCAGCTCGGTGGCCGGGGTGATCGGGTAGGCGGCGACGAAGCGCACGCCGCCGCGTATCGCGCCATAGCCGGCGCCCTCGTTGCCGCTGAGCATCCAGCGATTGGCCTTTGCCGGCCCGGCCGGCGCGAGCCGGGGCAAGCCGGTGATGTCGGCCGCTGCCGCGATACCCTCCTGCAGGGCCTTCAGGTTGGCCAGCAGCGCCGCTTCGGGGCGCTTCCAGGTGCGGCGCACCGCGGCCTCGAGCGCTTGCGCCGACAGGCCGGCCAGCGCGCCGGTCAGGCCGAGCGCCAGCATGTTGATCCAGCTGCCGGCGATCGCCTTGGCCATCTTTTTCAGGGGCAGGGCCACCGACTGCGCACCACTGTCCAGGAACACCTGCGGCACCTCGCCGCCTTCGGCGTCGCCGATCACCACCGAGCCCGCGTGCAGCGGAATCTCGTCGGCGAATCGGTGCACGTTCTGCCAGTCGATGGCCAGCAGCAGGTCAAAGCTGTCGTCCAGCGACTCGATCGGGGTGGCGGACAGCCGCAGCAGCGCGGCGGCCTCGCCGCCTCGAATCTGCGGGCCGCTGGTGCGCACCATCAGGCCGTACAGGCCGGCCTGCGCGGCCGCATCCAGCAGCAGCGTGCCGGCGGTCATCACACCGCTGCCGCCGCTGCCCGCGATGGCAATCTGCAGGCTGCTGCACATGGGGGGTTTAGGGGCGGCCCGGGCATCCCGGGGCTGAAGTTGGGAATTCGATAAATCAACCAAGCGTGTCTCTCCTGCGCGTCGTATGGTGTGGAGTAAACGGGCTGCCAGCCCTCCGGACCTTGATTTGGATCAATGACCTCGCGGAGAACCGTCACCACAATGCCCTAAATGCGTAAAGTGGTACCGCATTACCACATTACGTGATTTCTCACTGTTTGAAAGGCCCTCCCGATGAGCATCGATGCATACCGCTGGCTGATGACCGCGCCCCAGGCACCCATGGTGCGTGAAAATTTCCAGGCCGCACCGCAGGCCGGGGAAGTGGTCGTCGCCATTGCCGGCTGCGGAGTTTGCCACACCGACCTCGGCTACCTGTACGACGGCGTCCGCACCAACCAGCCGCTGCCGCTGGCGCTCGGCCATGAAATCAGCGGCCGCGTGGTCGAAGCGGGCGAAGGCGCGCAGGCGTGGCTCGGCAAGTCCGTCATCGTCCCGGCGGTTCTGCCCTGC
This sequence comes from Ramlibacter sp., assembly GCA_035559095.1. Classification (GTDB taxonomy): domain Bacteria; phylum Pseudomonadota; class Gammaproteobacteria; order Burkholderiales; family Burkholderiaceae_C; genus Ramlibacter. The sequence goes on along the minus strand of DATMBW010000109.1, from coordinate 3,787 downwards.
GGCGAATGCGACCTGTGCCGCCGCGGCCTCACGACCATCTGCCGCGCGCAGAAAATGCCGGGCAACGACATCCAGGGCGGTTTCGGCTCGCACATCGTGGTGCCGGCGCGCGGCCTGTGCGAAGTCGATCTCGCCCGGCTGAAAGCCGCGGGCCTGGAGCTGGCGCAGGTTTCGATCGTGGCCGATGCGCTCACCACGCCCTACCAGGCGGTGCGGCGCGCCGGCGTGACGCCGGGCAGCCTCGCGGTGGTGGTCGGCGCAGGCGGCGTCGGCGGCTATTGCGTGCAGATCGCGCGCGCCTTCGGCGCGACGGTGGTGGCCATCGACGTCGACGACAGCAAGCTTGCCGCCATTGCCGAGCACGGCGCGTCGCTCACCCTCAACGCGCGCACGCTCGACACCAAGGCCATCAAGTCGGCCATCAACGCGTTCGCCAAACAGCAGGGCCTGCGCTCCACCGAATGGTTCATCTTCGAATGCTCCGGCACCGCGGCCGGCCAGCTCAACGCTTATGGCCTGCTGGTGCACGGCGCCACGCTGTCGGTGGTGGGCTTCACCATGGCCAAGGTCGAGCTTCGCCTGTCCAACCTGATGGCTTTCGACGCCCGCGCCCTCGGCAACTGGGGCTGCCCGCCCGAACAATACCCGGCCGCGCTCGACCTGGTGCTGGACGGGAAAGTGCAGATCGCACCTTTCGTGGAGAAGCGCCCGCTCGACCAGATCAACGACATCTTCCCCGCGGTGCACCGGCACGAGATCCGCAAGCGCGTCGTGCTCGCCCCCCAATAGAACTTTCCACTCACCAATCCTGTTGACACCCAAGGAGACAACATGAACGCCCCCGAGACCATGCCCCCGATGCTCGACTTCAAGAACCACGACATCACCCCCGATGTCGAGCGGCCGGGCGTGCGCTACGAGAAGCGCCCCGCGAAACGCCCGGACGGCACCGTGGCGGCGGGCCTGTACAACGCCTGGATCACGCTGGACAACCCGTCGCAGTTCAACTCCTACACCACCGACATGGTCAAGGGTGTGATCCTGGCGCTGCGCGCGGCTTCGAACGCCCGCGACGTCAACTGCGTGGTGTTCACCGGCGCCGGCGACAAGGCTTTCTGCACCGGCGGCAACACCAAGGAATACGCCGAGTACTACGCCGGCCAGCCGCAAGAGTACCGCCAGTACCTGCGCCTGTTCAACGACATGGTCACGGCCCTGCTGCTGTGCGACAAGCCGGTGATCTGCCGCGTCAACGGCATGCGCATCGGCGGCGGCCAGGAAATCGGCATGGCCTGCGACTTTTCCGTGGCCTCCGACCTGGCGCGTTTCGGCCAGGCCGGCCCCAAGCACGGCTCGGCCCCGATCGGCGGCGCCACCGACTTCCTGCCGCTGATGGTGGGCGCCGAGCGCGCGATGGCCGCCTGCGTGTTGTGCGAGCCGTTCTCGGCGCATCAGGCCTATGACATGGGCATCCTGACCGACATCGCCCCGGCGCTGAAGGTCGACGGCAAGTTCGTCGCCAACCCGATGGTCGAGACCCAGCGCCTGTTCGACGAGTTCGGCCGCAAGGTGTACGGCGCGCCCAAGACCGGCGCTGCCGCCAAGGAAGGCAAGGCCCTGATGGCCAAGGGCACGGTGGACCTGTCGGCGCTGGACGAGAAGGTCGAGGCGCTGTGCGCCAAGATGCTGCTCACCTTCCCCGAGTGCACGCTCAAGACGGTGGAAGAACTGCGCAAGCCCAAGCTCGCCGCCTGGGACAAGAACAAGGAAAGTTCGCGCGCCTGGCTGGCGCTGAACATGATGACCGAGGCGCGCGCCGGCTTCACTGCCTTCAACGAAGGCACCAAGGACGACCGCGAAGCCGACTTTGTGCTGCTGCGCCAGAAGCTTGCCGCCGGCCAGAGCTGGCTGAGCTCGGTGCACGACGACATCCAGCCGAAGAACAAGCGCTAAATGAAAGCCCACCCCCGAAGCCGTGGAGCACTGACATGACGACCGAGTCTCCTGTCCAAGCCCGCGTGGAGCGCGACGGCGCGCTGCTGCGCCTGAGCCTGGCGCGCCCCAAGGCCAACCTGGTCGACGCGGCGATGATCATGGCGCTGCACGGCGCCCTGATCGAATATCGCAAGACCAAGACGCTGCGCGGCGTGCTGCTGGACGCGCAAGGGCCGCATTTCAGCTTCGGCGCCAGTGTCGAGGAACACCTGCCCGACCAGTGCGCGAAGATGCTGGGTTCGTTGCATGCGCTGATCGTCGCGATGGTGGAATTCCCGGCTCCGATCCTGGTGGCCGTACGCGGTCAATGCCTCGGCGGCGGCCTGGAAGTGGCGCTTGCGGGCGGACCAATCTTCGCCTCGCCGACGGCCCAGTTCGGCCAGCCCGAAATCAAACTTGGCGTATTCGCCCCGGCGGCCTCTGTGCTGCTGCCTTATCGCGTGACGCAGCCGATGGCCGAAAGCCTGCTGCTCACGGGACGTTCGATCAACGCCACCGAAGCGGCCGCCAGCGGTCTGGTGCAAGCCATCGCGGAAGACCCGGAAGCCGCCGCGCTGGAATGGTTCGAGCAGCACCTGCAAGGCCGAAGCGCGGCGGCACTGGCCTGCGCGCTCGCTGCCACACGCGGCCAGATGCTGCGCGATGTGCGCAAGCGCCTGGCGGAAGTCGAACAGCTTTATCTCGAGCGCTTGATGCGCACCCATGACGCCAACGAAGGCCTTGCGGCTTTCCTGGCCAAACGCCAGCCTGCCTGGACCCACAATTGACAGGAGACAATCAGATGTTAGCCACCCAATCCCCGGTGCAGACGATCATCGATCGATGCACCGAACTTTTCGAGGACCTTGACTTCAAGGCGGTCAAGGAATGGAAAGCCGCCAAGCCCGGGCGCAAGGCCATCGGCTACATGCCGGTGTACGTGCCGCGCGAGCTGATCCACGCGGCCGGCATGCTGCCCGTGGGCATTCTCGGGGGCGGCGACGCGCTCGAGGTGATCCAGGGCGACGCCTACTACCAGAGCTACATCTGCCGCATCCCGCGCTCGACCATCGAGCTGGGCCTGACGGGCCGGCTGGACTGCATGGACGGCATGCTGTTCCCCTCGATCTGCGACGTGATCCGCAACCTGTCGGGCATGTGGCAGATCCTGTTCAAGGACAAGTATGTGCGCTACATCGACGTCCCGCAGAACTACATCGACTCGATCGGCGGCAACTTCTACATCCAGGAGATGGAGATCCTGCGCGAGGACCTGGGCAAGCTGCGCGGCTCGCCGATCACCGATGCAGAACTGAATGCGTCGATTGCCGTCTACAACGACAACCGCGAAGCCATCGCCGAGCTGTACGCCTACCGCGCCGCGAAGCCCTGGCAGGCGCCGACCTCCGAGGTCTACCTGCTGCTGCGCGCGGGCATGGTGCTGCCACCCGAGGAGCACACGAAACTGGTGCGCGAATACCTGGTGGCCACCGAAGCCGTGCCGCGCGCCAAGCGCGACAACGCCCGGGTCGTCATCAACGGCTCGTTCTGCGAGCAGCCGCCGCTGGCCCTGATCAAGTCGATCGAAATGTCCGGCTGCTACATCGTCGACGACGACTTCATGCTGGTCACGCGCTGGCTGCTCGACGACGTGCCGAGCGACGCCGAGCCGCTGGCCGAGCTGTCCAAGGCGTTCTTGCACCGGTCGGCGTCGACCGCGGCCAAGTACGACGCGACGCGCGAGGAGAAGGGCGTGTTCCTGATGAAGCAGGTGAAGACGCGCGGCGCCGAGGGCGTGGTGTTCGCCGCGCCC
>DATMBW010000108.1:0-2042 GCA_035559095.1 Ramlibacter sp. | reverse complement strand
GCCCTGCAACTCGTCGAACCGCGCTGGCGACTGCGGGAACTCCCGGTCGACGAATTGAAGTGGCGCCGCCAGGTAGGGGTCATCTACCGCAGCGAGGCTTACCTGTCGCCTGCCGCCCAGCGATTGATAGGCATCCTCAGGGAGACCGCGAGCCGGTGATCCGCGATCATGTGCTTGGTGGTGGCGGCGCCGGGCGCTGGGCACGGTGAACTCGCGCCGCCGCCGCTCGGGGGCGAGGAAATCGTTGAGCTCCTCGTAGAAGCGGAAAGTCGCCGTCACCACACCAGACCTTAAGGTTCGCCACCGGCCGCGGCCACCCGTACCGGGATGCGCCGCCGCCCGAACGCGTGCCCGATCGCGCCGAAGCGCCCGGACACGCGCGCGCCGCAATGCGGGCAGCATGCGTGCTCATCGAGCGCGCATTCCAGCACCTCGTACCAGTCGCGCCGGATCAGCGCTTCGCCGCAGCCGGGGCAGGATGTGGTGCCGCCTTCGGCTGAGCAGTGGTTAAAAGTGGAACTGCGGCGGACGCTACCGGTCGAATCCATTTTGGCCCTGTGGGAAGTCCCGTGTCGCACTACATCGAAGCCATCGTCATCCCCGTTTCCCGTGCCAATCTCGACACCTACAAGCGCATGTCTGCGGAATGGGGCAATGCTCACATTCGCCGCGGCGCTCTGTATTACTCCGACTCGATCGGCGACGATGTTCAGCCCGGCAAGGTCACGTCGTTTCCGCAGGCCGTGCAGCTCAAGGAGGACGAGGTAATCGCGCTGGCCTGGGTCGTCTATCGAAGCAAGGAGGACCGCGACCGGATAAGCAAGGCGGTCATGGAGGATCCGGAGCTCAAGATGTCCATGGACCCCTCAAAGATGCCGTTCGACGGCAAGCGCATGTTCTGGGGTGGCTTTGAAACCATCATCGGGCTCTCGGCCGAACACTAAACGTGTATGGACCAGGATCTGGCCCCACACCGATGTGCTGGCCGCCCCAAAGCCTGACTTTTTCACCTCTACCGGAGGTCCTAGCCCATGAACATCGACGAACTCAAGTCCGTAGCCAATGCCATCGTCGCGAAACAGAAAGGCGTGCTGGCAGCCGACGAAAGCAGCCCCACCATCAAGAAACGCTTCGATTCGATCCAGGTCGAGTCGACCGAAGAAAACCGCCGGCGCTACCGCGAAATCATGTTTACCGCCGACGGCGTCGAACGCTATCTCGGCGGCGTTATCCTGTTCGACGAAACCCTGCGCCAGGGCACGCGCGATGGCGTTCCATTTCCCACGCTGCTGGCGCGCCGGGGAATCATCCCCGGCATCAAGGTCGACCAAGGCGCCAAGGCCCTGGCGCTGCACCCCGGCAACAAAGTGACCGAGGGGCTGGACGGCTTGCGCGAACGGCTCGCCGAATACCGGCAATTGGGCGCGCGATTCGCCAAGTGGCGGGCGGTGATCGAGATCGACGAGCGCGACATTCCGTCGCCGTTTTGCATCCGCGCCAATGCCCACGCACTGGCGCGATACGCGGCGCTGTGCCAGGAGGCCGCTCTGGTGCCGATCGTGGAGCCGGAAGTGCTGATGGATGGCGCCCACGGCATCGAGCGCTGCGAGGCGGTGACGGCGCAGGTGCTGCAGGCGGTGTTCGCCGAACTCGACGCACATCAGGTGCTATTCGAGGGCATGCTGCTGAAGCCGAACATGGTGATCGCCGGCAAGAAGTGCGCGCGCCAGGCCGGCGTGCAGGAGGTGGCCGAGGCCACGCTGCGCTGCCTCAGGCGCTACGTGCCGGCGGCAGTGCCGGGGATCGTGTTCCTGTCCGGCGGGCAGAGCGAGGAGGACGCCACCGACCACCTGAATGCCATGAACGCGATGGGCCCGCAGCCCTGGCAGGTCAGTTTTTCATATGGACGGGCGCTGCAGGCGCCGGTGCTGGCCGCTTGGCAAGGGCAGGAAGGCAACGTCGCCGCCGCGCAGCAGGCGCTGCTCAAGCGTTGCAACCTCAACGGCTTGGCCCGTGACGGAAAGTATTCCCGGTCCATGGAA
>DATMBW010000107.1:0-5857 GCA_035559095.1 Ramlibacter sp. | reverse complement strand
CGACCGGCGACAGCCTGACAGGAGGAACGAAGTGAAGCGACGCACGTTAATGCAAGCTGCCCCCGCCCTGATGTTCGCGCCCGGCCTGGCACTCGCCCAAACCTACCCCGCCAAGCCCATCCGCTACATCGTTCCCGTGGTGGCCGGCGGCGGAAGCGACATGGTGGGGCGCACGGTAACGGAGCGCTGGGGCAAGGTGCTCGGCCAGAGCTTCGTCGTGGACAACCAGGGCGGCGGCGGTGGCGTCATCGCGTGCCAGGCGGCGGCGCGGGCGGCACCGGACGGCTACACGCTGCTGCAGGGCTATGTCGCCACCCATGGCACCAGCCCTGCAACCCGCAAAGTGCCGTACGACGCCATCCGCGATTTCACGCCCATCGGCATGATCGGCGCGACGCCGAATGTGCTGGTGGTCAATGCCGCCCTGCCGGTGAAGACGGTCGCGGAGTTCATCGACTACGTCAAGAAAAATCCCGGGCGCCTGAGCTACGGATCGGCGGGGCAGGGCACGCTGACCCACCTGACCATGGAGCTGTTCAAGCAGCAGATCAACTCGTTCATGGTCCACATTCCGTACCGCGGCGTTGCACCGGCCTTCACGGACCTGATCGGCGGCCAGACACAGGCGATGTTCCCCGGGCTGGCCGCCGCGGTGCCGCACATCCGGTCCGGCCGGGTGCGTCCGCTGGCGGTGACGGGGCCCAAGCGCCACTCCCAGTTCAAGGAGGTGCCGACGCTCGACGAAGCCGGCTTCAAGGGCTTCGACGCGCAGCAGTGGTACGGCGTCGTCGGTCCCGCGGGTATCCCCGCGCCGATTGTCCGCCAGCTCAACGAAACGCTGGCGACGGTGCTCAAGGCGCCCGACCTGAGCGAGAAACTCTCGGTCGAGGCGATCGAGCCGATGGTGATGTCGCCCGAGCAGTTCGGCGAGTTCATCAAGGCCGACATCGCGCGCTGGACCCGCCTGGCACGCGACCGCAACATCGTCCTGGACACCTGAACCCTTCACAGCAGCAACCGCAATCCACAGCATGGCCCGCAACACCCAGGTCGCCGCCGACCCCAACGCCCCTCCCATCACGCAAACCCTGGCGCACTTCGTCGCGACCCACCCCTCGCGCGGCTGGAGCGACGCCGTCGATCACGAAGCCCACCGCACATTCATGAACTGGATGGGCTGCGCGGTCGGCGCCGCGCGGCACGAGGCCGTCCAGTCCGCGCTGGCGGCGGTGCGCGTGCTGCAGCCGGCTGAGCAAGCGACGGTGCTGGGACGCAAGGACAAGGTCGATATGGCCAGTGCCGCATTGCTCAACGGCATCAGTTCGCACACCTTCGATTTCGACGACACCCACCTGAAGACGATCATCCACCCGGCCGGTCCGGTGGCCTCGGCGTTGTTGGCGCTGGCCGAGCACCCGGGTGCGGGGGCGGCAGCCCCAGCAGCCGCCTCGGGGCGCGCGCTGATCGACGCGCTGGTGCTGGGCATCGACGTGTCGTGCCGCATCGGCAACATGATGTACCCGGACCATTACGACCGCGGTTGGCACATCACGGGCTCCACCGGAATGCTGGGCGCCGCGGCCGGCTGTGCACGGCTGCTGGGGCTGGACGCGCAGCGCACCGCCATGGCGCTGGGCATCGCGGCGTCGCAACCGGTGGGGATGCGCGAGCAGTTCGGCACCATGACCAAGCCGTTCCATCCGGGGGCCGCGGCGCGTGCCGGCCTGATGGCCGCGCTGATGGCCCGCCACGGCTACACCGCCAGCCCCAGGGCGCTGGAAGCGCCGCGCGGAATGGTGCAGACGGTTTCGGCCAAGTGCGACTGGCGCGAAGCCACCGACGAGCTGGGACAGCGCTTCGAGATCGCCTTCAACAGCTACAAGCCCTTCGCCTGCGGCATCGTGATCCATCCCAGCATCGATGCCTGCGCGCAGCTGCGCGAGCAGGGCGTGCGCGCCGAGCAGGTGGAGCGGATCGAGCTGAAGGTGCACTCGCTGGTGCTGGAACTCACCGGCAAGAAAGAGCCAGCCGATGGCCTGCAGGCCAAGTTCAGCGTCTACCACGGCTGCGCGGCGGGCCTCACGTTCGGCCGTGCCGGCGAGGAAGAGTTCTCCGGCGAAGTGGTGAATCGGCCCGACATGGTGGCGCTGCGGCGCAAGGTGGTGGCCACCGTCGATGACGCGATCGATGAAGCCAGCGCCGACGTGACGGCTGTGCTGAACGACGGGCGCCGCATCCATGTCTTCGTCGAACATGCGATCGGCTCGCTGCAAAAACCGATGAGCGACGCGCAGCTAGAGACGAAGTTCCATGGCCTGGCCGATCCGGTCCTAGGTTCGGCCGCGGCCGGCCGGCTAATCGCCGCTTGCTGGCAGGTGGGCAGCGCGCCGGATCTGCGTTCGCTCGCTGCGCTGGCCGTGCCGGCCTGAAAGCGCGCGCCAGCGCTAGGCGAAGATGCGCCGGGCCTTGTCGGCGAGCTCGTTTTGCCTCAGCACGATCCGGGGCAAGTCGGGATGCAGGGGATTGATCTCGCGCATCGCCCAGCTATAGAACGCCTGGGCGAGCATGACATGGATGAGGTTGAGTATCTTCATGCAGGTGATTGTCCGTAACGCCGCGTGTCCGTTTGTAGGCGTATGGCTCATGCATTCGCCGGAAAAATGCCCCTTTCGCTTGTCGGACACAATGGACGAGCACGCGTTTCAACCCCATCGGCAAGTTTCCAAGCTTGAGTAACGGTAAATGAAAATCTCATCCATTCGAGCCACGCCGCTCCATCTTCCGGTCTCGGTCGGCGTTTCCGGGAAGACCCGCTCCACTTCGCTGTCGCTGTGCCTCGTCGACATCGAGCTCGACGATGGCCGGGTCGGCACCGGCATGACGGCCATCACCGAGGAAGAGGTGGTCGGCGCGATCGTCAACGACATCGCCAGCCACGCGCTGCTGGGCATGGACCCGCTGCGCCACGAACAGATCTGGGAGCGCCTGTACTGGCTGTTGACTCCGCGCGGCCAGTCGGGCTACGCCAGTCACGCGATCGCGGCCATCGACCTGGCGCTGTGGGACCTGAAAGGCCAGATCCTGGGCCAGCCCTGCTGGCGGCTGCTCGGCGGCGCCCGTTCACAGGTGCCGGTGTACGCCACCTTCGGCTTCGCCTTCTTCGAGCGCGACGAACTGGCGGCGGCGGCCCGCAGCTGGGTCGATCGCGGCTTCCAGCGGCTGAAAATGACCGTGGGCCACCACGCGCTGCAGCGGCGCGACGAGCCGCGGGCCTTGGCCGACGTGATCGCGGAGGACGTCAGACGGCTCGAAGCGGTGCGCGACTCGGTGGGCAGGGATGTGCAGATCTACATCGATGCCAACTGCAGCCTCGACTATTTCCATGCGCTCACGCTGGCACAACGCATCGAAGGCCTGGGGGTGACCTTTTTCGAAGAACCGGTGTCGGGCAACGACATCCCGAACCTGGTCAAACTGCGGGCCAAGACCGCGATTCCGCTGGCGGCCGGCCAGAACGAGGGCCTGGCCAGCCGGTTTCGCGACATGCTGGTCGCGCAGGCGGTCGATGTGGTCCAGCCCAACGCCTGCATTTCGGGCGGCTTCACGCAATGCCTGCGCATCGCCGGGATGGCCGCGGCCTTCAACACGCAGTTCGCCAACGGCGGCGCATGGCCGCACCACAACATGCACCTGCACGCCGGCCTGGCCAACGGAACGCTGGTCGAGTACCACTCCGTGGCCGTCGAGTGCTGCAAGCTGGTGTTCGACGGCTTGCCCGAGCCCGTCGACGGCGTGCTCACTTTGCCCGAGACGCCCGGCCTGGGCTTCACGCCCAACCGTGAACGTATCGCCGAACTGGCGCGCCGCCCGGGGTCGCGCGGGCTGGGCAAGGCATGATAGAGGCGGGTGACTGCACAACAACGACAGGAGACATGACGTGAGACTTCCATCTCTTTCCCTTCGCCGCAGAGCGCTATTGGCTTGTGCGCTCGTGGCCGCGGCGCCGCTGGCCGGCGCCCAGACCTATCCCAACAAGCCGATCCGGCTGATGGTCGGCTATGCCGCCGGCGGCGGCGTCGACGCGATGGCCCGCATGCTGGCTTCGCGCCTGCCCCCGCTGCTGGGGCAGCAGGTCATTGTGGAAAACCGCGCCGGCGCTTCGGGCGTGATCGCGGCCGATGTGGTCGCCAAGGCGGCGCCGGATGGCTATACCCTGCTGGTGAGCGAAAGCGCCCTGCTGATCGCGCCTCATCTGCAGGCGCGCATGAACCTGGACCCACTGAAGTCCTTCACCCCGGTGGCCGGTTTGTTCCTGGCCCCGCTGATGATCGTTGCCGGCAACAACGTCCCGGCCACGACGCCCCAGGAACTGATCCGGCTGCTGAAGTCCAACCCTGGAAAGTACTCCTACGCCACCTCCGGGGTCGGCACCGTGCATCACCTCGGATTCGAGATGATGAAGGCACAGACCGGCACCTTCGTCCTGCACATTCCCTACCGCGGAGCCGCGCAGATCGTGCCCGACGTGATCAGCGGGCAGGTCCCGCTCGGCGTGGTCAGCGCTTCCGCGGGCATGGCCCAGGCCAAGGCGGGCCGCCTGCGCGCGGTCGCCATGATGAGCACGGGCAAGCTTGCGGGTGCGGAAAACGTCGCGGCGCTGGCCGAGGCGTTGCCGGGCTTCAACATGGCGCCGCGGCTGTTCCTGCTGGCGCCGCCCGGCACGCCGGCGCCGGTGGTGGAAAAACTGGACGAAGCCGTCCGAACGGTGCTGGCCAGCGCCGACCTCGCGCAGACCGCCGCCCTGCAGGGCGCGATTCCCGCCTACATGCCTTCCGCTGCGCTCGCCGCCGACCTGGCGCGCGAGTCCGCGGATTGGGTGAAGATCATCAAGTCGCAAAAGATCGTGGCGGAATGATGAGCGCTGCTGCCTGTGCCGGGCTGATCGTGCCGCCGGCCGCCGGCCTGGTGCCCCAGGACGGGCCCATGCTCTACGGCGACCGGGTGAAATTCATCGCGCGTGGGTTGGGCATCGCAGCCGTCTCGCCGGACGGATTCAACCCGGTGATGGAGACCATCATCGACAAGGCGCGCGAATTGCGCGCGGCCGGGGCGCAGGTGATCTCGCTGATGGGCACTTCGATCAGCTTCTATCAAGGTCCGGCGTTCACCGAGTCGCTGCGGCAAGCCATGCAGGAAGCCACCGGCGTGCCCTGCACGACGATGAGCCATGCGATCGTGGCGGCGCTGCGGCAATTGGGCCTGCAGCGGGTGGCCGTCGCCACCTCGTACATCGACGAATTGAACGCGCGGCTGGTCGACTACCTCACCGGTGCGGGCTTTACCGTCACCGCCATTCGCGGGATGTCGATCACGGGCGTGAACGAAGTCGGCCAGGTGCCCACGCGGGCGCTGGTGGAACTGTCGGAATCGGTTTACCGCGAAGACACCTCGGCCCAGGGCGTCTTCATTTCGTGCGGCGGACTGCTCACGCTGGACGCCATCAAGCAGCTCGAGGACCGGCTGGGCCTTCCGGCCACCGCCAGTTCGCCGGCCGGCTTCTGGGACGTGGTGCGGCTGGGCGGCTGGGATGCGAGCTCGAAGGGGTTCGGCAGGTTGTTCGCGGGATAAGCGCATGCGCGTCGCCGTTCTGGATGACATCCACCAGGCCTCGCGCAGCCCCCATCGTCGATGAAGCGGCGCTGGTCCAGGCGCTGGCGAGCGGGGCCATCGCAGGCGCGGCGCTAGATGTTTTCGATGTCGAGCCGCTTGCGCCCGGACATCCGCTGACCACGTTGCCCAATGTCATTCTCACGCCCCGTCTGGGCTGGCCCACCGACAAGATGTACGAGCAGTTCGC
>DATMBW010000106.1:0-2616 GCA_035559095.1 Ramlibacter sp. | reverse complement strand
GTCCTTGCGCCGAAAGCCGCACCAATTCCACCAGCATGTCCGGGAAGCAGTAGCCCGTCATCGCCCCGTTGGCGCCGCGCTCGACCTCGAAGTCCAGGAACAGCCCGCCATTGCCACAGAGGATCGAGATCGGCCGCATCTGCGCCTTCCTCTCCCATTCGCGCAGCGTCGATATCTTTTCAAGGCCCGGCCAGTCTTCGTGCTTGAGCATGACGCACGAGGGGTTGTCGTTGACGATGCGGCGAATCACCGACGGGGTCATCACCACGCTGAACGTCAAGGGGTAGTCCTGGATGACGAACGGAACGTCGGCGCCGATGGCGGCTGCCGCCTGCGCGTAATAGCCGACGATCTGGTCGTCGGTGCGCAGCGTGTTCGGCGGCGCGATCATCACGCCGGCCGCGCCCGCCTCCATCGCGTCGCGGGCGAGCGCGCGCATCGCGGCGAATCCAGGCGCCGAGACACCCACGACCGTGGGGGTGGTTGAGCGTTGGATGAAGCGCGACGCCACCTGCAGCGCCTCGGCATGCTCCAGCTTGGGGGCTTCACCCAACTGGCCCAGCACCGTGGTGCCGGCAACGCCGCTTTCGGCGTAGAAGGCGGCCAGCCGGTCGATGGACACCAGGTCGATCGCCCCGTCCGGGTGAAACGGCGTGGGCGCGATGACGTACACGCCGCTGGCTTGCGCGGTTAGCTGCATGAGGACCTCTCTCGGGCAAACGGATATTCAGTGGCGTGCCGCACCCTTCACTGCAGGGTTGCCGCTTGCCAAGCCGCTATCTTGCCCGGTTCGGCGCGGCGGGACACGGGTTGGGGGGCCCTTCTCGCGAGCGGACGCGTTGCAGGGTTTTTCCTTATTATCCTACCGTCTGATTGTCTGACAATTAATGCAGATGCAGATGAATCCACCCACCACCACTCCCTCCGCCGCGCGAAGCCGCGGCGGCTTGGGCCCCACGCTGGACACCCGGGCATTGGTCCATTGGTTGCGCCCTCGGCTGCCGCACGCGCAAGAGCCGATCAATATGCAGCAGATCGCGGGCGGCCAATCCAACCCGACCTGGCTTCTTAGAACCCCCGAAAGAGCGTGGGTGCTGCGCTCCAAGCCCGGCCCCGCCGCGACGCTACGGCCGTCGGCTCATGCCATCGAACGCGAATTCCGCGTGCTTCAGGCATTGCAAGGCGGCGGAGTGCCCGTTCCCCGCGTCCACGTGCTCTGCGAGGACGAGTCCGTCATCGGCGCCGCCTTCTACATCATGGACCACGTGCCAGGGCGCGTCTTTCGCGACTCGTTCCTGCCGGACGTGGCTCGTGACGATCGGGCCGCCTTTCACTGGGAAGCCAATCGCGTGCTGGCCCGCCTTCACCGCATCGACTGGAAAGCTCTGGGGCTGCAGGATTTCGGGCGTCCCAACGCTTTCTTCCAAAGGCTGGTCGGCCGGTGGACCGGGCAATTCCGCGCAACCGCGGGCGAGCCGATCGACGCGATGGAGCAGCTGGCCGCCTGGCTGCCGCGACACACGCCGCCGGGCGCCGACGACGCCGGGCACACACGCCTGACGCACGGCGACTTCCGCATCGAGAACCTGATGTTCCATCCCACGCGCCCGGAAGTGGCCGCGGTCCTGGACTGGGAACTCTCCGCCCTCGGCCATCCGCTGAGCGACCTGGCCTACCACTGCCTGGCCTGGCACGTGCCGGCCGGTGTCCTCGGGGGCTTCGGCGACGGGCCGCTCCAGGACCAGGGCATTCCGTCGGAAAGCAAGTACCTGCGCCGCTACTGCGACCAGGTCGGCCGCAATCCGGCGGACGTGCTGTCCGACTGGCCGTTCTACCTGGCGTGCAACCTTTTCCGCCTGGGCGCGATCCTGGTGGGCATCGGCTCGCGGGTGCGCGACGGTACGGCCGCGCATCCCAATGCCGCCGCGATCGCGCGAATGGCGCGGCCCGTTGCCGAGCTGGGCTGGGCGATTGCCCGGGGGCATGTTCCCGCCCTGCGCACTTGAACCTCCCGATTCCTTCCCGAATGGACCATCCATGAACTTCTTCTCCGAATCCGCCAAGGCGGGCGCGCTGCGCCTGCAGCTGCAGTCCTTCATGGCGCAGCACATCTACCCCAACGAGCAGCAGGTAGCGCAGGAAGCCGCGGCGCAACGCTGGGACTCGCCCCAGGGCTGGTCCACCTGCCCCACCGTCGCCCGCCTCAAGACCTTGGCGCGCGAGCAGGGTCTGTGGAACCTGTTCCTGCCCCATTCGCCGCGCGCACCGCAGGGCCTGTCCAACTTCGAGTACGCGCCGCTGTGCGAAATCATGGGCCGCGTGCACTGGGCCAGCGAGGTGTTCAACTGCTCGGCCCCCGATACCGGCAACATGGAAACGCTGGAACGCTACGGCGCGGAGGCGCTGAAAGACCGCTGGCTGGAACCGTTGCTGCGGGGCGAGATCCGCTCGGCCTTCCTGATGACCGAGCCGGCGGTGGCGTCCTCCGACGCGACCAACATGCGCTGCGAGATCCGCCGCGACCCCGGATCGGGGTCCGGGGCAGGCCCCGGATCGGGGTCCGGGGCAGGCCCCGGATCGGGGTCCGGGGCAGGCCCCGGATCGGGGTCCGGGGCA
>DATMBW010000105.1:0-7265 GCA_035559095.1 Ramlibacter sp. | reverse complement strand
TGGCCGGGACGACCAGAGCGTATCCCACGCCGGCCACACCCATGATGGGCGTAAAGTCCGTGCGCGGGTCGTAGCCGGTGTTCTTGTAAAAGTGCGGCGCCACGGCCATCGGACCGGTCGAGCTGAGCAGGAGGGTGTAGCCATCGGCGCGGGCTCGCGCCACCTGGGCGCTTCCGATCGTCCCGGCGGCGCCGGCCCTGTTGTCCACGACGATTGTCTGGCCCCAGATCTTGGTGAGCGCCTCGCCCAGAATGCGCGCGAGCAGGTCACCGGACTGACCCGGTGGGAAAACCACGACCATCGTGACCGGCTTGGCAGGATAGCTTTCGGCGGAATTTTGAGCTGATGCGCAGATCGGCAGGGCGCAAGCAGCTATCAATTTGGTAGCGTCCTGCAGCAAAGTTCGGCGTTGCATGGTGATTGTCTCCTTCGTGGTTGGTTAGCTTCGCGTTTTGCCGGTAGCAGGGGCCTTGGCCTTGACGTAAGGCATGAGTCCGCCGGCGGCCAGAATGTCGTTGACCAATTGCGGTGGGGCCACGCCTTGCAGCACGGGGCCGGCGTCCGACATGCGGACCTGGCCCGCGGGCAGATCCAGCCAGGTGCGGCTGCCTGCATCGCCCGGCGGCGCGCCGTCGGGCAGCACCAGCAGCGGCAGGCCAATGTTGATGGCGTTGCGGTAGAAGATGCGGGCGAACGACCGCGCCACCACGCAGGCCAGGCCCGCGCCTTTGAGGCCACGCGGCGCATGCTCGCGCGAGCTGCCGCAGCCGAAATTGACCCCGGCAAACAAGATGTCGCCGGCCTGGAAACGCTGCGGCCACGCAGGGTCATTGCCGCTGAGCACATGCTGGCCCAGTTCCTCGTTGGTCTTGAGACGCAGATAGGGGGTGGGCATGATCTGGTCGGTGTCGATGTTGTCGCCGATGAACCAGGCTCTTCCTTGATGCCACATAAAAATCTCCTCAGCCGTTTGAAGACAGGGCACGCGTTATCGCGCTGGACTGCCCCATGAGTTTCAAAGATCGTCCGGGCCGCAGATCAAGCCCTTGATCGCGCTGGCGGCGGCCACGGCGGGGCTGCATAGGTAGGTCTGGCTTTTCACATGGCCCTGGCGACCGGGAAAATTGCGATTGGACGTGGAAAGGCACACCTCGCCCTCGGCCAGCACGCCCATGTGCGCGCCGATGCAGGGCCCGCAGGTGGGCATGGAGAAAGCGCAGCCTGCCTCCAGAAAAATTTGCGCCAGCCCTTCTTGCACGGCCTGCCGGTGGATTTGTGCGGTGCTGGGGATGACGATCACACGCAGGCCGTCCTTGACCTTCCGGCCTTCGAGGATGGAAGCCGCCACGCGCAAATCGTGGATCCAGCCATTGGTGCAAGAGCCAATGTAGACCTGGTCCATCCGCGTGCCGCGCACTTCGCTCAGGGGCTTGCCGTTGCTGGGCAGGTAGGGCACCGCGACGATGGGTTCCATGCCCGTCACGTCGATCGTGTACTCCCTGGCGACCTTGGCATCGGCGTCGCCGTACACGGCCTCGAACGGACGCCTGGCGATGTCCTTCACGTAGGCAAAGGTTTTTTCGTCGGGTTCGATGATGGCGTTGGTGGCGCCACACTCGATAGCCATGTTGGTCATGGCAAATCGTTCTTCCTGCTCCAGCGCATGGATCGGGTCGCCGCGGAATTCCACCGCCGCGCTGTCGGCGCCGGAGAAGCCAATGATGCTGATGACCTTGAGCATCAGGTCCTTGCCCGTGATCCATCGCCCCGCGGTGCCGGTGAAGCGAAAGCGCAGCGTATGCGGCACTTCCAGCCAGGTGCGGCCGGTGGCCAGAATCGCGGCAATGTCGGTGCTGCCCATGCCGGTGGCAAAAGCGCCAATGCCGCCGGCCATGCAGGCATGCGAATTGCCGCCCACGATCAGCTCGCCCGGCAGGCATTTGCCCAGTTCGATACCCAGCGAGTTGTGGATGGCGGCCTTGCCCATCTCATAAAGCGGGATGCTGTATTCGCCGGTCAGGTTGCGGATGATCTTGAGTACCTCCGCGTTCGCCACGGTTTGCGCCGGGGCGTTGACCATGGAGGTGACGAAGACGGTTTCGCGGTCATGGACGTGCCGGATGCCGTGCTCCTTGAGCAGGCCCAGCGTCAGCGGTGAGCCCAGGTCGTCGGACCAGGTTTGATCGACGGCCACGTCCACGAAGTCGCCGGGCGACACGCGGCCAAGACCTGCGTGGCGGGCAATGATCTTTTCAGTGATGGTCTGGCCCATGATTCGCCTCACTTGAAGGGATAGCCCGCGAACAGCGTGGCCGTGTTTCCCACGGCGGGAAGGTTCTTCATGGTGTTGAGCAGTTCCAGGGCTTTGGGTGCCCCGACCACCGGGCCCATCAAGTCCAGACACTTCTGGTCGAACTGCTCGTAAGGCATGTTGGTTTGCGGGTCACCGTTGGGCAGGTCGCCCTGGGTCTCGAAGACCCGGCCATCGTTGAGTTCCACGCGCAGGCTGGCCTGCCACAGCGTGGGGAAGGACGCGGTGAAGGCGGGGTTCTCATGCGCCAGCACTTTGGCCATCAGCGCGCGTATTGCCGGGTCGGCCAGGCGGGTCCCGGTGAAGGCTTCCATCCCCACCTTGCGGTAGATGAAGCTGGTGGCCATGAAGAACGCCAGCGAGAACTTGGCCTTGTAGGCCGAGGGCGGGTTGCTGTCCCCAAGCGTTTCGCAGGAGTTCTGGTTCAGGCCGACGTGGATGGCCTTGATCTGTTCGGGCTGGATGTCGTGTTCCGCCGCGAGGCGCAGCGCGTTGTCGATGCTGACGTGGCCGTGACGGCAGCAGGCGTGGAGTTTGTAGCCGTTCTCGTCGACCTTGTAGTGCTTGCCCAGGTCTTTGACCATCACGTCCCAGTTCACGCTGCCGGCCAGCGTGGCGATAAAGCCGCGTTCACCTTCGATGCCCACGGTCGAGCCCGTGAAACCGTGGCGCGCCAGCGAAGCGGCCAGCACGCCATTCATGGCAGCCTTGCCCGAGTGCAGCAGTTTGGTGTCGTCCCCCAGTTTCAGGTATTCCCAGAGGCCGGCAGCCTGGCTGGCCGCATTGCCCAGCGCCCACGCGGTCTGTTCTTTGTTCAGGCCCATGATCTTGGCAGCCGCTGCTGTCGAGCCAAAAGTGCCGACGGTTCCCGTGCTGTGAAACATCGGGTAATGCGTCTTGGCGATCGCCTCGCCGATGCGGTAGGCCACGTCAAAGCCCACCACCAGGCCCTCAATCAGCTTCCTGCCGTCCACACCCAGATGCTCGGCCACGGCCAGCGCGGCGGGACAGATCACGATGCCGCCGTGGATGATCGAGCCCATGTGCACGTCATCGAGCTCGACGGCGTGGGAGGCGCCGTTGGCAAAGGCCGCCCAGTGTGGACTGGTGCGCGAACCCGTGGCAAAAATAGTGGCGTTGCCTGTCGCCTGCTCTTCGGCGGCGATGCGCGCCATCTTGGCCGCGCTCTCGGTCTGGCCGCTGATCATGGCGCAGCCGATCCAGTCGTACAGGGCCAACTCGCAAGCCTCGACGGTTGTCGGTTTGAGGTCTTCATAGCGGGTGTTGACCACCAGGTCGGCAAACATCTGGGTCACCGGCGGTGCGTCGCGGGTATCGATGAGGTGCATGGATGGGTTCTTTGGGCTAACGCCGCCGGTTAAAACTTGAAAAGTACGTACATTCTATAATGTACGTACTTTTCCAAGCCGCAACTCTCTTTGCTGATGACAGGTACGCTTTACGCGCGAATCGCCAGACAACTTGCCCAAGGCATTGCCAGCGGCCAATACCCATTGGGCAGTCTTCTGCCGACCGAAATGGCGCTGTCGCAGCAGTACCAGGCCAGCCGCCAGACGGTGCGCGCCGCGCTCAAGGAGCTGCAAGACCTGGGGCTGGTGTCACGGCGCAAACGGGTGGGCACGCGGGTCGAGGCGGCGTCCGCCGAGGCGGGTTTCAGCCAGTCCGTTGCTTCCTGGGAGGACCTGACGCAGGTGACGGAACACGAAGAACGCCTGATCGAGAGTGTCACGCCCGTGGTCGCCGACAGGCAACTGGCACTGGAGTTGGGCTGCGCTGCGGGGCGGCGCTGGCTGCGCATCGATGTGCTGCGCCAGAGTGTCGCAGGCAAGCCGGTCGGCTGGACGCAGGCCTACCTCGACGTGACGTATGACGAAGTCCCCAGCTTGTTGCGTGAATCGCCCAAGGCCCTGATCAGCTCACTGATCGAAAAGCACTATGGTCGGCGCGTGGCAGAGGTCGTGCAAACCGTGCAGGCCGCCGCCATACCCATCCATCTGGCCGACACGCTGCAAGCCGGCGCATCGTCTCCCGCGCTGAAGATCATCCGCCGCTACCTGGACCAGGCCAACGAAGCATTCGAGATCACGGTTGGCCTCTACCCGGCAGACAGGCTTGTTCTGCGTACCCACTTGCGGCGAGAGCGGGGTTAAGGGCTGGCGCCGGCAGGTCAGGCTACACAGCGCCACGGCGAAACTCCGCCGGCGTCATCCCGGTCCACTCCTTGAACGCGCGGATGAAACTCTTCTCGTTGCGGAAACCCGTTGCCGCCGCGACCTGCTTGACCGGCTTGCCGCTGCGATACAGCAGGTCCTTCGCGCGTTCGCAGCGCACTTCGTCCTTCAACTGCTGCAGGCTCGCGCCTTCCTCTTTCAATTGCCGATGCAGCGTGCGCGCCGACATGTGCAATACGCCGGCCAGGCCATCGGCGCTGTGGGCCTCGGCGGGCCTGGCCACCAGCGCCTGGCGCACCTGCTGCACCAGCAGGCGGTCGCGGCGGTATTGCCGCACCGTGAGCGGCAAGGCGTGCTGGAGCATTTGCCGCAGCGCTTCTTCGTCGCGCCTCAGGGGCAGGGCCAGGTAGCGCGCGTCGAATCGGACTTCGGCCTGCGGCGCATTGAAACCCACCGGGCCGGGGAACAACAATGGATACACGTCCGCGTGCGGCGGCGCGGCGAATGGAAAATGCGCGCCCTGCAGCGGAATGCGCGAGTCCACGTACCAGCAGGCGAGGCCGTGGATGTTGCGCAATACGTGCACGATGCAGAACTCGCGGCCCTCGCGCCCGTCGCTGATCGCCATGCGTTCGTCGATCACGATGGCGGCGCGCTCGCCGGTCACCACGACTTGCAGGCGAATGTCGTCGGCCAGCAGCGCGTGGTGGCGGCACCAGCGCTTGAGCGCGGTGCCCAGGTCGGGCGAGGTGAGCGATGCGCGCGCGAGCATGCCGTAGCTGCCCCACGGCAGCGCGCGCGAAAAGGCGCCCAGCGCCTCGTCGTCCAGCTCTTGCATGGCTGTGCCGGAGAGCACCTCCATCTGGCGCGAGGTCATGCGGGCATTCGGCACTTGCAGAGTCGCTGGCGTGATCTGTGCCAGCTTCAACGCTTGTTCCGGATTCCGGCCGTAGCGGCGGTAGGCCGCTACGATGGCTCTGGCAAATGCCATCGGGGTGGCGGTTTTCGGGGTCTCTGCCGGGTGGCGGGAGCTGGCGGCTGGCATGGGCGAAGTCTGCGATATCGTGGCGGGATTTGCAACTTTGCTGGCTGCCCCCATCGCCGCCCGGGGTCTAAGCTGCCGCACTGGAGCTATCGTGTGCGCTCTGGGGTTCGACCAGCTCGGCCCGAACGGTTATTTAGAGGAACCCAATGCCCGTCCTTGAATCGCAACTCAACCCTCGCTCCGCCGAATTCCAGGCCAACGCGGCTGCCATGCGGGCGCTGGTGGAAGACCTGAAGGTCCAGGTGGCCAAGCACGCCGAAGGCGGCGGCGAGATCGCGCGGGCCAAGCACATGGCGCGCGGCAAGCTCTCGCCGCGCGATCGCGTGCAGAACCTGCTCGACCCCGGCACGCCCTTCCTCGAGCTGGCGCCCATGGCCGGCCATGGCCTGTTCAACGGCGACGCGCCCTGCGGCGGCATCATCGCCGGCATCGGCCGCGTCAGCGGCGTCGATTGCATGATCGTGTGCAACGACGCCACGGTGAAGGGCGGCACCTACTTTCCGATCACCGTCAAGAAGCACCTGCGGGCGCAGGAAATCGCGCAGCAGAACCGCCTTCCCTGCATCTACCTGGTGGACTCCGGCGGCGCCAACCTGCCGACGCAGGACGACGTGTTTCCCGACCGCGAGCACTTCGGCCGCATCTTCTACAACCAGGCCAACCTGAGCGCGCAGGGCATCGCCCAGATCGCGGTGGTGATGGGTTCGTGCACGGCCGGCGGCGCCTACATGCCGGCGATGAGCGACGAGACCATCATCGTCAAGAACCAGGGGACGATTTTTCTGGGCGGCCCGCCCCTGGTGAAGGCGGCGATCGGCGAGATCGTGTCGGCCGAGGACCTGGGCGGCGGCGACGTGCACACGCGCCTGTCGGGCGTGGCCGATCACCTGGCGCAGAACGACATGCACGCGCTGGCGCTGGCGCGGCAGGCCGTGGCCACGTTGAATCACACGAAGACGGTCGAGCAGCAACTGCGCGAGCCGCGCCCGCCCAGGTACGACCCGATGGAACTGCATGGCGTGGTGCCGAACGACACGCGCAAGCCCTACGACGTGCACGAGATCATCGCGCGCATCGTGGACGGCTCCGAGTTCCACGAGTTCAAGGCGCGCTACGGCACCACGCTGGTGTGCGGCTTCGCCCACATCGAAGGGATGCCGGTGGGCATCATCGCCAACAATGGCATCCTGTTTTCCGAGAGCGCGCAGAAGTGCGCGCACTTCATCGAGCTGTGCTGCCACCGCAAGGTGCCGCTGGTGTTCCTGCAGAACATCACCGGCTTCATGGTCGGCCGCCGGTACGAGAACGAGGGCATCGCCCGCCACGGCGCGAAGATGGTGACCGCGGTGGCCACGGCCCAGGTGCCCAAGTTCACCGCCATCATCGGCGGCTCCTACGGCGCGGGAAACTACGGCATGTGCGGGCGCGCCTACTCGCCGCGCTTCCTGTGGATGTGGCCGAACGCGCGCATCTCGGTGCTGGGCGGCGAGCAGGCCGCGAGCGTGCTCGCCACCGTGCGGGGCAACTTCAAGACCAAAGAGGATGAGAACGCCTTCAAGGCGCCGATCCTTGAACAGTACGAGCGCCAGGGCCACCCCTACTACGCCAGCGCCCGCCTCTGGGACGACGGCGTGGTGGATCCCGCCGAGATGCGTAGACTGCTGGGCCTCGCCATTTCCGCTTCTCTCAACGCGCCGATCGAGGAGACGAAATTCGG
>DATMBW010000104.1:0-12537 GCA_035559095.1 Ramlibacter sp. | reverse complement strand
TGACGAGGCCATCGACCACATCAACCGGTACTCGAGCCACCATACCGACGCGATCGTCACGCGCGACCACATGCATGCACAGCGTTTTCTGCGCGAAGTCGATTCGGCCAGCGTGATGGTCAACACCAGCCCGCGTTTTGCCGACGGCTTCGAATACGGATTGGGCGCCGAGATCGGCATCAGCACCGACAAGTTCCACGCCCGCGGCCCGGTCGGCATCGAGGGCCTCACGTCGCTCAAATGGGTCGTGCTGGGCCAGGGAGAAGTGCGTACTTGAGATCCCTTGCGGGATGGATCAAGATCGCGCGCGGAGCCAGCGATTTGCCCTGTCCCCAACTGATCAAGCTATTGCCGCGCCTCATGGCTCCAGCCGACGAGGGCCTTGCAACGGCGCCGGCCGCCCTCAAATCCCTACAATTCCCGTCAGATATTCCAGACGAAGGCAAGAGCGCCGCATGGTTCCGCATCTCATCACGGCCCTGACCGGGCCCACCAACGAGCTCGAGCAGCGCGTTCTCGATTCCATGCCGGCCATCGAGCGCTGGTTCCGTCTCGAATGGATGGAGCACACCCCGCCGTTCTACAGCTCCGTGGATATCCGCAACGCCGGATTCAAGCTGGCCCCGGTGGACACCAATCTTTATCCGGGCGGCTGGAACAATCTCACGCCCGAGATGCTGCCGCTGGCGGTGCAGTCGGCCATGGCGGCCATCGAGAAGATCTGCCCCGAAGCGAAGAACCTGCTGGTCATCCCCGAGAACCACACCCGCAATACCTTCTACCTGAGCAATCTGGCCCAGCTCAAGCGCATCTTCCACATGGCCGGGCTCAATGTGCGTATCGGCTCGATCAATCCGGAGATCAAGGAGCCGACCACGATCGAGCTGCCCGGCGGCGGGTCGGTGCTGCTCGAGCCTGTGATGCGCAGCAGGCGGCGACTGGGGCTCAAGGACTTCGATCCGTGCACGATCCTGCTGAACAACGACCTGTCGTCGGGGATCCCCGGCATTCTGGAGGATATCCACGAGCAGTATCTGCTGCCGCCCTTGCATGCCGGCTGGTCCGTCAGGCGCAAAAGCAACCACTTCAAGAGTTACGAGGAAGTGTCCAAGCGGTTCGGCAAGCTGCTCGGGATCGATCCGTGGTTGATCAATCCGATGTTCAACCACTGCGGCGAGGTCAACTTCGTCGAGGGCACCGGCATGGACTGCCTGACCGCCAACGTCGATGCGCTGCTGGCCAAGATCCGGCGCAAGTACAAGGAATACGGCATCAATGAAAAGCCTTTCGTGGTGGTGAAGGCCGACAACGGCACCTATGGCATGGGCATCATGACCGTGCGCGACGTGAAGGACCTCGACGACCTGAACCGCAAGACCAGGAACAAGATGTCGGTCATCAAGGATGGACAGGAAGTCAACAACGTCATCATCCAGGAAGGGGTGCTGACCAACGAGTGCATCAACGAAGCCGTGGCCGAACCGGTCGTCTATATGATGGACCGGTACGTGGTGGGCGGCTTTTACCGCGTTCATGCCGAACGCGGTATCGACGAAAACCTCAATGCGCCTGGGGCGAGCTTCGTGCCGTTGGCCTTTGCTGAGAGTACGCACTTACCTCAGCCAGGGGAGAAGCCGGGCGCAAGTGCGCCGAACCGCTTTTATATGTACGGCGTGATCGGCCGTCTGGCCATGGTGGCAGCCAGCTACGAACTCGAAGCGACGGACCCCAACGCCGAAATCTATGACTAGCCCTTGACGCGAATCCCTTAGTGCACGCGTTGTTGCGTTGCAACATCTGCGAATTTCGGCGCGCCCAAGCGCACAATGGCGATCCCAAAAGTAACGAAACCCCACTGGCCCCGGACGCCGCCGGCCCAAGACGGGGGAATAGTGTGATCAGGCTCTAGTGCAAAGCTCGAAATCCTCGCTCGCGGCGCTCACGCTAGGCGCCATCGGTGTCGTCTACGGTGACATCGGCACCAGTGTCCTGTATGCGATGAAGGAGGTCTTCGGCGCAGGGCACGTGCCGTTCACCACGGCCAACGTCTACGGCATCCTGTCGATCTTCTTCTGGACGCTCACCGCGATCGTCTCCATCAAGTATGTGGTGCTGGTGCTGCGGGCCGACAACAACGGCGAGGGCGGGCTGATCGCGATGCTGGCGCTGGCCTCCACGTCGGTCAGGGACCGGCCCCAATTGCGGCGCCTGCTGCTCGTGGTCGGCATTTTCGGCACCTGCCTGTTCTACGGCGACGGCGTGATCACCCCGGCCATTTCCGTGCTGTCCGCCATCGAAGGCCTGGAGGTGTTGTCGCCGCAGCTCAAGCACTATGTGATCCCGCTGACACTGGCCGTGCTCTTCCTGCTGTTCGCGGTCCAAAAGCGCGGCACCGGCGGCATTGGCCGCTTCTTCGGCCCGATCACGCTGGTTTGGTTCGCCGCGATCGCCCTGTTGGGCATTACGCATATCGTGGCCAACCCGGCGGTCCTGAAGGCGCTGAGCCCGCACTACGCGCTGCTGTTCATGTTCCGCAACCCCGGCACATCCTTCATCATGCTGGGCGCCGTGGTCTTGTGCGTCACCGGTGCCGAAGCGCTCTACGCCGACCTGGGCCATTTCGGCAAGAAACCGATCCGCCTGGCCTGGTTCGCCATCGTCATGCCGGCGCTCACGCTGAACTACTTCGGGCAGGGCGCGCTGCTGCTGAAGAATCCCGAAGCGGTGAAGAACCCGTTCTACATGATGGGCCCCGAGTGGGCCATCCTGCCTCTGGTCGCGCTGGCCACGATGGCCACCGTGATCGCCTCGCAGGCAATGATCACCGGGGCCTTCAGCGTGACCAAACAGGCGGTACAGCTGGGCTATCTGCCGCGCCTGCAGATACGCCACACCAGCGTGCGCGAGACCGGGCAGATCTATATTCCCTTCGTCAACTGGGGCCTGTTCACGGCCATCGTGCTGGCGGTGGTCATGTTCAGGTCGTCCAGCAACCTGGCGGCCGCTTACGGTATCGCCGTGACCAGCGACATGCTGATCACCACGGTGCTGACCTTCTTCGTCGTCCGCTATGGCTGGAAGTACCCGCTCTGGCTGTGCATCGTCGCGACCGGCATCTTTTTCGTGATCGACTTCACGTTCTGGGCTTCCAACTTGCTCAAGCTCGAGCAGGGCGGCTGGTTTCCGGTGCTCATCGGGGCGGCGATGTTCATGCTGATGATGACCTGGAAGCAGGGCCGGGCGCTGCTGAACCAAAAGCTCAAGGCCGATGCCATCGACCTCAAAAGCTTCCTCGAAGCCGTGTTCGTGAGCCCGCCCACGCGCGTGGAGGGCACTGCCGTCTTCCTCACGGCGGAGCCCGGGACGGTGCCCAACGCGATGCTGCACAACCTCAAGCACAACAAGGTGCTGCACGAGAACAACCTGTTCGTCACCGTGCAAAGCCACGAAGTACCCTGGATCGGCATCAACAAGCGCGTCGAGATCGAGCCGCTTGGCCACAGTTGCTGGCAGGTCGTGCTGCACTACGGCTTCAAGAACGATCCCGATGTTCCCCGCGCCCTCGAACAGATTCGCGGGCGCGGCTGCGAGATCGAGCGGATGAAGACCAGCTATTTCCTCTCGCGCGATACCGTGGTGCCCACCATCGGCCGGGGCATGGCGCCGTGGCGCGAGAAGCTGTTCGCCCAGATGCACCACAACGCCAGCGCGGCGGCGGACTTCCTGAACTTGCCGAACAATTCGGTGGTGGAGCTGGGGTCGAAAATCGAGATCTGACGGCGATTGCCGGGTTGTGCAACAGTAGAGGCACTTTTCCTGCCTTCCTCCCATGAAACTCCTCTTTGTCGCCGACCCCCTGGAAGTCTTCAAGACCTACAAGGACACGACGTTCTCGATGATGCGGGAGGCGCAGCGCCGGGGCCACCAGGTTGCCGCCTGCGAGCCGCGGCACCTGATGTGGCGGTCGGGCGACGTGGTCCAGGCGCACGTGCGGGAAATCACGCTGACCGGGGCGCTGGATGCCTGGTTCCAGGAACGCCGTCAGGGCACAAGCGCGCTGAAGGAATTCGACGCGGTGCTCATGCGCAAGGACCCGCCCTTCGACAGCGAGTACTTTTACGCGACGCACCTGCTCGAGCAGGCGCAGCGCGAGGGTGCGCGGGTGTTCAACCGGCCGGCCTCGCTGCGCGACCATCCCGAGAAGCTCGCGATCATGGAATTCGCGCAGTTCGCCAGCCCCACGCTGGTCACGCGGGACGCGCAGGAAGTCACGCGCTTCCACGCGCGGCACCAGGAGATCATCCTCAAGCCGCTGGACGGCATGGGCGGGATGGGAATCTTCCGGGTCGGCGCCGACGGGCTCAACCTGGGCTCCATCATCGAAACGCTCAACCACCACGGCACGACCACGATCATGGTGCAGCGTTTCGTACCCGAGATCGCCCAGGGCGACAAGCGCGTCCTGGTCATCGGCGGCAAGCCGGTTCCCTTCAGCCTGGCGCGCATTCCCCAGGGCAGCGAAATCCGGGGGAACCTGGCCGCCGGCGGCAAAGGCGTGGCGCAGCCGCTGTCGGCGCGCGACGCCGAGATCGCGCAGGCGCTCGGGCCGGTGCTCGCGGCGCGCGGCCTGCTGCTGGTCGGGCTCGATGTGATCGGCGATTACCTCACCGAAATCAATGTCACCAGCCCGACGTGCTTCCAGGAGATCACGCAGCAAGCGGGGTTCGACGTGCCGGCGATGTTCATCGACGCGCTGGAGGCGGCGCTGGCCGGATAGTCCTGAACAGCCGGACACCCGCGCGCGAAGGGCACGAAGGAATCGCGAAGGTCGCGCAAGGTTTCCTGAAGGATCTGGCTGGGTGGGGAAGCCAGCGGCCCAACGATGCCGTGCCGTTCATTGATCGGCGCTCTGCCCGTCCACGAACACCCGCAGCTCGCCCGGCTCGAACGCGATCCAGTTCTCGTTGGTGGTGAGCGGCGCCGTGACCACCACGGCGACCCGGTCGTGCGGCGACGTGTTGCGGGCGAAGTCGATGCTCAGGTCCTCGTCGGCCAGATGGGCATGCGCGAACGGGTGCTTGCGCTCCACGAAAAACAGGTTGGTCGAGCAATGGGCCCACAACGCGTGGCCGTTGGAGAGCATGAAATTGAACGGCCCGTGCCGCGCGATCCGCGGCGTCAGCTCGCGCAGCGTCAGGGTCAGCTCCTGCACGGTGGGCACGCCCGCATGCGATTTCGAAAGCTCCTGCATCAGCCAGCAGAAGGCGCGTTCGCTGTCGGTGGCGCCCACCGGCCGAAAGCTCGCGTGCAGCCGGGGGTGGAAGTCCTCCAGGTTGCCGTTGTGCGCGAAGACCCAGTAGCGGCCCCACAGCTCGCGCACGAAGGGATGGCAATTTTCCAGCGCCACCGCGCCCTGCGTGGCCTTGCGGATGTGGGCGATGACATTGCGGCTCTTGATCGGGTAGCGGCGGATCAGCTCGGCCACCGGCGATTCGCTGGCGCTCTGGTGGTCCACGAAGTGCCGCAAGCCCGCGCCCTCGAAGAAGGCGATGCCCCAGCCGTCGACGTGCTGATCGGTGCGTCCGCCGCGCTGGGCGAATCCCGTGAAGCTGAAGGTCACGTCCGTCGGCGTGTTGCAGTTCATCCCGAGGAGCTGGCACATGACCTTATTCTGAACCCGCGGCCGGCGCGATGGGGGGCGGTTCGCGCATCCGCCAGGCTGCCACGAGCGCCAGTGCGCAGACGGCCGCGAGCATGCAGAAGACTTCGTTGAAGGCGGCCAGCCGGGCGGGGCTCGTAACCGGGTTCGCCAGCGAGTCGCCATGTGCGGCAACGCGCCATTCGAGGACCGTGCCGCACAGGCTCACGCCGGCGGCGCCCCCGAGCATCCGCAGGAAATTGATCGCGCTCGAACCTTGCGGGATCAGCTGCTTGTCGAGGCTGCGCAGCGCGCCGAGGTTCAGCGACGGCAGGATGAATCCCAGCCCGACGCGCCCCAGGGCGGTCCAGGCGACCAGCAGCCAGATGGCGTCGCCCAATCCGATCGTGACCATCAGCGCGAACGAAGCGGCCAGCAGCGCCAGGCCAATGCTCACCAGCAGGTGGGTGGGCTGATGGTCGGCCAGGCGCCCCACCACGGGAATAACCACGGCGAGCAACAGACCTGACGGCAACAGGATCGTGCCCACGTAGGCGGGCGAAAACCCCAGGGCGAACTGCATGTACACCGGCAACAGGTAGGTGGACCCGAACATCGCCGTCCCATAGATGAAAGTCACGATGCTGCCCATCGCGAAGCCGCGGCTGCCAAACAGCGCGAGGTTCATCAACGGCTCGCCGCCGGCGGCCGCGACCCGGCGCTGCCATGCCGGGAACGCGACCAGGGCCGCCGCGGCGCCCAGCAGCAGCATGCCGGCCGCGGCGCCGCCGCTGTGCAGTTCGACCAGCCCGTTGAGCAGGCACAGCGTGCCGGCGCAGCCCAGCGCCAGGCCGCGCCAGTCCAGTGTATGGCCGCGCTGGGCCGCCGCCCCGCCGGGTGCGCTCACCGGAACGAACTTGCGGGCCAGCCACAGCGAAGCCATGCAGAAGGGCACGACCATGAAGAAGATCGAACGCCAGCCGAACAGGTCGACCAGCACGCCGCCGATGCTCGGCCCGAGCGCCGGCGCCAGCACCACGCCCATGCCGAAAACACCGCTGGCGCGGCCCTGCTCGTTCGACTCGAAGGCCCGCAGGATGATGATTGCCGGAATCGGCAGCACCACGCCCGCGGCCAGCCCTTCGCCCATCCGCGCCGCCAGCACCAGGGCGAAGTCGTTCGACAAGCCGCCGGCGATCCCTGCGCCCATCAGCAGCAGCATGCTTCCCACGTAGGTGCGGCGATAGCCGTAGCGCGCGAGCAGCCAGGGGGTGGTGAGCATCGAGACCGTCATCGCCACCATGAAGCCGGAGCTGACCCATTGCGCCCGCTCCTGGCCCACGGTGAAATGCTGGCTCAGGTCCGGTATCGCCACGTTGACGATCGTGGACGACATGATGGAAGCCATCGTGCCGATCATCACCGACAGCAACAGCAGCCAGCGGTAGCGCGGGCCATAGCGCTCCTGCAGTGCCGCCAGGGTCCCCGTGTCGGATGCCGTCAAGCGGGCTCCGTGAAAGTTGTCGATCCCATGGGTTATGCTGAAGGCAGGTGGTGGCTTTACTGGCGATGATAGAAGCACTTCACGAGGAAACGCCTTGCACACCCAATTGGACGAGCACCTGCCGCTGGGCCGGCGGCGCAACAAGGTCGTCAGCGCGGCCGAGGCCGTCCGGCTGATCCACGACGGCGACACGGTCGCCACGGGGGGCTTCGTGGGCATCGGCTTCGCCGAGGAAATCGCCGTGGCGCTGGAAGCCCGGTTCCTGGCCACGCAGGCCGAAACCGGCACCGGCTCGCCGCGCGAACTCACGCTGGTGTATGCGGCCGGTCAAGGGGACGGCCAGCAGCGCGGCTTGAATCACTTGGGCCATGCCGGGCTGGTGCGGCGGGTCGTGGGCGGCCACTGGGGGCTCGTGCCGGCGCTGCAACAGCTGGCGGTGTCCAATGCGATCGAAGCCTACAACCTGCCCCAGGGCGTGCTGACGCACCTGTTCCGGGACATCGCCGCCGGCAAGCCAGGAACGCTGACGCACGTCGGGCTGGACACCTTCGTCGACCCGCGCCATGGCGGCGGGCGCGTCAATGCGCGCACCACGGAGGAGCTGGTGCGCCTGATGGAGATCGACGGCAGGCAATACCTGTTCTACAAGGCCTTCCCGATTTCGGTGGGAATCATTCGGGCCACGACGGCCGACCCCGACGGCAATCTGACGATGGAGCGCGAGGCCCTGACGCTGGAGGCGCTGGCCATCGCGATGGCGGCGCGCAACTCCGGCGGCATCGTCATCGCCCAGGTCGAACGCGTCGCCGAGCGCGGCACCCTGCACCCGCGCCAGGTCAAGGTACCCGGCATCCTGGTCGATGCGGTGGTCGTCGCCACCGACCCGGCCTATCACATGCAGACCTTCGTGGAGCAGTACAACCCCGCCTATTCGGGTGAGATCCGCCTGCCGGTGGACCAGCTCGTGGCCATGCCCATGGGCGTGCGCAAGGTCATCGCGCGGCGGGCGGCTCTCGAACTCAAGACGAACAGCGTGGTGAACCTGGGCATCGGCATGCCCGAGGGCGTGGCCTCGGTGGCCGCGGAGGAACGGGTCATCGACCTCGTCACGCTGACGGCCGAAGCGGGCGTGATCGGGGGCATCCCGGCCAGCGGCCTGAGTTTCGGCGCGGCCGTCAACAGCCAGGCGGTCATCGACCAGCCCAACCAGTTCGACTTCTACGACGGCGGCGGGCTCGACCTCGCCGTGCTGGGGCTGGCACAGGCCGACGCACAGGGCAACCTCAACGTCAGCCGCTTCGGGCCGCGCCTGGCGGGCGCCGGCGGCTTCATCAACATCAGCCAGAACGCCAAGACGGTGGTGTTCGTCGGCACCTTCACGGCCGGCGATCTGTCGGTCCAGGTCGAGGACGGCAGGATCCGCATCGCCAGTGAAGGCACCATGCGCAAGTTCGTCCGTCAGGTGGAACACCGCACCTTCAGCGGCCGGGAGGCCAGGCGGCGCGGCCAGCGCGTGCTGTACGTCACCGAGCGCTGCGTGCTGCGGCTCGCCGACGTGGGCGGGCTGGAACTGATCGAGATCGCGCCGGGCATCGACCTGGAACGCGACGTTCTGGGCCAGATGGACTTCATGCCGGCGATCGCCACCCAGCTCGCGTTGATGGACAGCGCGATCTTCGGCGCCGCGGTGATCGGACTACGCGATCGGCTGCTGGCCAAGCCGCTGGCGCAGCGGTACGAACTGGACCGGGAGAACCGGATGCTGTTCATCAACTTCGAGGGGCTGAATATCGACAACAGGGGCGCGATCGCCGAGATCGAGCAGTATGTGACGCAGCTGCTGGCACCGGTGGTGACAAGCGCCCACGAGCGGTTGGCCGTGGTGGTCAACTATGACAACTTCGGCATCCTGCCCGGCCTGGTGGACGAGTATTCCGCCATGGTCACGCGCCTGACCGAGCGCTTTTACAGCCGCGTCACACGCTATGGGACGCACGGCTTCCTCAAGGCCAGGCTGGAAGGCCGGATTGCCGGCTAGGAACCTGCGCAGGCCGGGCAGATGCACGCCTGACCGCGCACCTCGGCGGGCAATTGCGCGAGCAGTTCCCCCGTGAAGTCCGCCTGAGTGCACCAGCAAGGCGGCTGCTGCGCGCCGGTGACGCGTTCGACTTCCATGGCGCACTGGTTGGCCGCGCCGCACAAGGGGCAGCGGCTGGCATCGATGAGGGGCGGGGCGACGGACATCCTCGCAGTTTAGTGCCCCCGGGGAGCGCTCGATGGCACACGCCGCGAGGCGGCCGCGAAAACAGTGCTGGAATGGATCAAGGCGCTGGACTAGAAGCCGCCCGCGCCCCGGCAGCGGCAGCTTCCCCATCGAGCGTGTCCAAAGCGCGGGACACCACGCCGTGGATGCGCACCGGGCGCAGGTAGCGGTTGCGGATCAGGCGCTCGCAGACGCGCTTGGTCATCGAGTGGGGCTGTCCGCCGTGGCTCACGAACATGAACAAAGTCGCTTTGGAGCTGGCCCAGATCAACTGGGCCCGAAGCCAGCGCCGCTTCGAATAGAGGTCGAACCAGTCGCCCTCGCGCAGCGCGGCCAGCATGCTCTCGGCGTCGGGCGCGGGCCGCCTTGCAAGCGCCGGCGCCTGTCCTTGCGCAGGTGTGGGAACCTCGGTGGGCGCCGCTGACTCCAGCGGCGCGGGGCTGGATGGGCCGGCTTCAGCCTCCAACTCGGCCATGTCCGTGGGCAGCGTCTCCTCGAAGCCGGCGGCATCGAGCTCACGGGGGCTCATCCAGGGCTGGCCGATGACCGCTTCGGCAGCCGGGGCTGCCGCCACCGATTCTTCTTCTGGCGCCTTCGTGTGGTCCATGGCGGCCAGCGGCGCCAGGCCGGACTCGCGCGCGTCGCGCCGCGACTTGGCGCGCCGCAGCTTGAGCACGGGATGGTGCAGCTTCATCAGGTCCTGGAAAAAAGCCTCGTTGTCTTCCGGCTGATGCCCGATCGACGCCAGCCCGGCGCGCAGCGCTGCCACCAGCCGCGGCACGCGCTCGAACAGCTGCGCCGGCTGCTTGAGCGTGACCTCGCGCTTGACGCTCCACAAGAGGTCGGAGATTACCGATCCATATCCATGCGGATCGATCTGGTTGGCCTTGTCGGTCAGGCGCGCATGGGCCAGGACGAGTGCCCAGCGGCCAAACAGGAAATCCTGGACCACCATGGGCACGCCGTCCAGGTCGGGCCGCGAACTCAGGTCCCACGCGATCCGGTCGGCTTCGCCCTGCCGCAATTCGGCAAACCGCATTGCGCTGACGGCCTCGACGCGCTGCGCGTCCTCCTGGCCGTCCACTTCTTCCCAGATGGCTTCGAGTTTGGCCAGGGCCTGCGCGAAAGGCGATGCGTCGGCAATCTCCGAGCGGTTCAGCCGGCTGAAGGCACGGCTGACGTCCTGGAAAAAAACCGAGAATTCCGTGCTGAATTCGTCGTTGTACCTGAAGCTGCGCTGGGCCGACCGCTCCATCAGCAGCCGTCCCGGATGGCGCTCGTCGCTGAAGAAGCGCGGGTCCACCATCGCCAGCCGCAGCAGCGAAGGCTCGAGCGCCACGATGGCCTCGCGCAGCGGCGCCAGCAGCCTCGGGTCCTGCGCGATCTGATTGACCACCTTGCGCACCAGCTCCAGGCCCAGGACCTGCGCGAGGTGCGTGGCGTCCTTGCGCAGCTGGGTGCGCACCATCGATCGCTCATGCGACGTCGCGTAGTCGCCCCAGACCTCGGAACTGAGGGCACTTTGCACATCGACTGTTCGCTGCGGCCGGTCCACCGCAGGCAATTCGCGATAGCCGGCGGGCACCGCCGCCGGCGGCGCGGCGGCGTCCTGTATTCCGCGCGGCCGGTTGCGCAGCGCGGCCAGCTCGCGGTCCACTTCGGCGTAGTACGAGGCGGGCAACGCCTGCCCTGCCTCGACGCCGCCGTGGAGAAAGTCCCGCAACAGCGCGTCGCTGATCTGCCGGCTGGACGGGCCCGTGAACGAGGCGCGGTCGGGGGCTGGAGCAGCTTCGTCGCGAGGCGCGCCGGCCGGGTTGGCGGCCGCGCCTTGGCCTGCCGTCGACGCACGCGCTGCGCCGTGCGCGGATGAGGCGGCAATGCGAAAGTCCGCCGGCTGCACATTGGCCTGCCTGAATTGCGTGACGAGCCTGCCATACAGGCTCTGCAGTTCCTCGCCCAGGGGTTGCGCCATGTATTTGAGCCACAGCGAACCGGTGGCCGCCTTCACCTGGCTGCGGCCCATCAGCGCGCGCAGGCTCTGCGCAAAGACCTCGGGGCGGACCGGGTTCAGCTCGGGCCGCACGCTGGCCAGGCCCATGGCCGAACTGACCAGGGCGTCCAGTTCCGACACCGGCTGCTCCACCAGCGGCATCACGTGGCGCACCAGCCGCGAGGACTCGATCTCCTGAACGATCTCCGCGTCCTCCACCAGGGTCAGCTCCAGCGGCAAGGCCCGGTCGCGCTCGGCGCCGCCGTCGGGCGGTGACCCCGACTCGGGTGTTGCCATCGTATTGAACGCGATGCGCAACTCTTCGGGATAGCGCTTGCACCAGGCCGCCCGGTGCGCCAGCAATTCACGCCATGCCGCGCCCAGCTCGATCCGTTCGGCCTCCCGCTCGCTCGAGAATTCCGCATCCTGGAGCACCGTCACGACATGATCGAGGCAGCGCTCCAGCGCCATCGGCGCGGAGTCGGCGACTTCGTCGAAACACTGCTGAAGTGCAGATTGCGCGGCCATTGGTAACGGAGCCTCGGCAGGAAAACGGGAAGGGCTGCATCAGCATGAGTGGCAGAAACACACGCCGTACTGCTGAGCAGGTGTAGCAAGTTTGTAGCAACCTAAAGAGGTTGCGCAACTATTGGCAATATCCCGTTACCACTTTCGGCGCGCCGGCGCCGCTCGTCGGCTGGCGGGTACCGTCAGTCAGCGAGCCTTGACCTTCAAGCGCCAGGCGTGCAGCAGCGGCTCGGTATACCCGCTGGGCTGTTCCAGGCCCTTGAACACCAAGTCGCAGGCGGCCTTGTACGCGAATGATGTTTCGAAGTTGCCGGCCATCGGCTTGTAGAGCGGATCGCCGGCGTTCTGCCCGTCCACGACGGCGGCCATCCGTTCGAAGGTCTGTTGCACCTGCTCCTTCGTCACCACGCCATGCAGCAGCCAGTTGGCGATGTGCTGGCTGGAAATGCGCAGCGTGGCGCGGTCTTCCATGAGGGCCACGTTATGGATGTCGGGCACCTTGGAGCAACCCACGCCCTGGTCGATCCAGCGCACCACGTAGCCCAGGATGCCCTGGGCGTTGTTGTCGATTTCCTGCTGGCGCTCGGCGGCGGTCCATTTGGCCTCGGCGGCCA
>DATMBW010000103.1:0-3735 GCA_035559095.1 Ramlibacter sp. | reverse complement strand
GTGGCCAACCAGTTGGGCTTTTCCGCCTACGGCATCACCGAGAACGACGATCCGCTGTCGCAAGCGATGAAGGGTTTGATCGACAATGCCGCGTCGCAAGAGCACCAGATCGCGCTGCTGTGGCACGCCATCGAACAGCTCGCTCCGACCAGGAAGGGCGAGGAGTGCGTGCCCGAAGACGCCGCCCTGAAAGAACACTTCGAGGCCGACAAGCTGACGCAGCTGGTCGGCAAGTGAATTGTCATTGCGGGCTTGATCCGCAATCCAGGAGTCATGGATGCCGGGTCGAGCCCGGCATGACAGCCTTCAGGACGTGAACTGAATTGTCATTGCGGACTTGATCCGCAATCCAGGCATTCAGGATCCTTCAAGCACCAGGGCGCGCTGGCCGCACCGCCGATTTCGGCCGGAATGCCTTGCACACCTCGTCGCGGGTTTCCAGGTACGGGCCGCCAATGAGGTCGATGCAGTAGGGCACGGCGGCGAAGATGCCCGGCACGAGCTGCTCGCCGCCGGCGCCCTTGAGGCCCTCCAGCGTTTCCTGGATCGATTTGGGCTGGCCCGGCAGATTGATGATCAGGCTGTTGCCCCGGATGACCGCGCACTGGCGCGAAAGGATCGCCGTCGGCACGAAACGCAGGCTGATCTGGCGCATCTGCTCGCCGAAGCCGGGCATCTCCTTGTGGGCCACCGCCAAGGTGGCTTCGGGCGTCACGTCGCGCGGCGCCGGGCCGGTGCCCCCGGTGGTCAGCACCAGCGCGCAGCCCGCATCCACCAGCTCGATGAGCGCGGCGCTGATGCCTTCCTTCTCGTCAGGAATCAGGCGAGCCTCGAAGGCGATGGGGTTCTTGAGCGCGCGCGCCAGCCAATCTTTCAGCGCGGGCAGGCCCTTGTCTTCATACACGCCGGAGGAGGCGCGATCGCTGACGGAGACGATCCCGATCCTGACGGGGTCGAACGTTTCTGCACTCATTGCATTCCTGTCATGCGGGGTTGTCCACCTTGGCAAGCTGCTCGCGCACCAACTGGAAGATTTCGCGGTAGGCGCGGCCCTGCCGCGGCGCCAGTCCCTTGGAGACGGCGTCCTGATCGGGCTGCACGTCCTTGCGGGCCTGCCGGATCAAGGCCCTCAATTGCTGCGTATCGGTCTGTGGATGCGCGCTCAGCCACTGTTCCAGGGCGCCTTCCCTGGCGATCAGGTCGTCGCGCCACTGCTCGGCCTGGTGGAGCGCGAGCGCTTCGCCGGCCGAACCCTTGCGCTGCTCCAGGAGCGCGTCGCGCACTAATTGCACCGTTTCCTCGTCCAGCCCGCGCATGAGCTTGCCGATGTACTGCATCTGGCGGCGCTTGCCCTCGAAGTTGGTGATGCGACGGGCTTCGGCCACCGCTCCCGCGAGCTTTTCGGGCAGTGCCAGGCCTTCCAGCAGGTCCGCGCGCAGGGTCAGCAGCGCTTCACCGAGCTTTTGCAGCTCGCTGCTTTCGCGTTTCAAGTCGGTCTTGCTGGTTTCGTTCGGGCCTTTGAGCTCGGCTTTGAGCTCGAGATCGAGATCGCTGCCTTCAGCGACGAACTGGCCGCGGACGAAGTAGCCTTTTTTGGGTTTGCGTGACATGCTGGGGAGCCGGGTTTTTCGGGACGAGAAGCAAGGCGTGGCTTGTTCGGAGCGTCCCGTGGGTATCATAGCCCCGCTATGAACAATCCCGACTCCCGCGCCGACACCGGTTTCAGTTACAGCCGAGCTTCCTTCGAGGACCTGGTGGACGCCGCCCTGGAGCACGCCAGGAAGCTCGGGGCGACCGATGCCGGCGCCGAGGCGTCCGAGGGCTGCGGCCTGAGTGTTTCGGTGCGCAAGGGCGAACTGGAAAACGTGGAGCGCAACCGCGACAAGTCGCTGGGGGTGACGGTGTACGTGGGGCACCGCCGCGGCAACGCCAGCACCTCGGACTTTTCGCGCGCGGCCATCGAGCAGACCGTGCAGGCGGCCTACGACATCGCGCGCTTCACGGCCGAAGACCCGGTGGCCGGCCTGCCCGATGCGCAGGACATCGCCGGCCCCGGCGAGCAGCCCGACCTGGATTTGTTCCACCCCTGGGACATCGACAGCGAAAGGGCAGCCCAACTGGCGTTGCGGTGCGAGGGCGCCGCCTTCGCCACCGACAAGCGCATCACCAACAGCGAGGGCGCGGGCGTGTCGGCCCAGCAGAGCCATTTCTTCAGCGCGCATTCGCGCGGTTTTCGGGGCGGTTACGCCAGTTCGCGCCACTCGATCTCGGTGGCGCCGATCGCCGGCAAGGGCGACAACATGCAGCGCGATGCCTGGTACAGCTCGATGCGCGACGCCGGCGAGCTGGCGGCGCCCGAGGCCGTGGGACGCTATGCGGCGGAAAGGGCGCTGGCGCGGCTGAAATCGCGCAAGATCACCACCCGCGAGTGCCCGGTGCTGTTCGAGTCGCCGCTGGCGGCCGGGCTGATGGGGGCTTTCGTCCAGTCGGTGAGCGGCGGCGCGCTGTACCGCAAGAGCACCTTCCTGCTCGAGTCGATGGGCAAGAAGGTTTTCGCCGGCCACATCGACATCGCTGAAGACCCGCTGGTGCGGCGTGGCAAGGGCAGCGCCGCGTTCGACGAGGAAGGCGTGCGGACGAAGGCGCGCAAGGTGGTGGATGGCGGCGTCGTCGAGGGCTATTTCCTCAGCAGTTATTCGGCGCGCAAGCTGGGCATGAAGACCACCGGCAACGCGGGCGGCTCGCATAACCTCACGCTGACGTCGCGCCTGACGCAGCCGGGCGACGACCTGGTTGAGATGTTGCGCAAGTTGGGCACGGGCCTGTTCGTGATCGAGCTGATGGGGCAGGGCGTGAACTACGTCACCGGCGACTACTCGCGCGGTGCCAGCGGATTCTGGGTGGAGAACGGCGAACTGGCGTTTCCGGTGCAGGAAATCACCATTGCCGGCAACATGAAGACCATGCTCGCCGGCATCCAGGCGGTGGGCGCCGATGTCTACAACTACGGCGCGAAGACGGTCGGGTCGGTGCTGGTGGACCGGATGAAGGTGGCCGGCTCATAGGCGCCTGCCATCGCGGCGCAGCCGCGAGCCAGCCGCCGAGAGCCGGCCATCCCGGCGCAGGCCGGGATCCATGCGCGCACCGCCTGGATGCCGGATCAAGTCCGGCATGACAAGAAATTCCTTCTGCGTCTTCTGCGAAACCTTTGCGTCTTCTGCGTACGGGTGTCCGGATTTCGTTGCCGGCGCTAACTAGCCAAAGCGGCCTTCACCGCCGCCGACACCTGGCCCATTTCGGCCTTGCCGGCCAGCCGGGCTTTGGCGGCGCCCATGACCTTGCCCATGTCGCCAGGGCCCTGGGCGCCCAGTTCCGCCACGATGGCCTTGACCTCGGCGGCGATCTCGCCGGCCGACAACCGGGCCGGGAGATAGGCTTGCAGCACGACGATCTCGGCCGCTTCCTTGTCGGCCAGATCCTGGCGCGCGGCCTTCGTGAATGCCTCCACGCTGTCCTTGCGCTGCTTGATCAGCTTGTCCACGATGCCGATCACGGCCGCGTCGTCCAGCTCGATGCGTTCGTCCACTTCCTTCTGCTTCAGGGCGGCCGTCAGCAGCCGGATGGTGCCCAGGCGCTGCGCGTCCTTGGCGCGCATGGCGGCCTTCATGTCCTCGGTGATGCGTTCTTTCAGGCTCATCGGCTTGCCTTTCGATTTCGGAAACAACAAAGCCCGCT
>DATMBW010000102.1:0-2237 GCA_035559095.1 Ramlibacter sp. | reverse complement strand
AAGCCTTCCTCGACCATGCGCACCATCACGCCCAGGTCGGGCCGAGGGTCGAGCAGGCACATGCCGGACTTGAGCGCGTAGGCCTGGGTGCGTTCCTGGATCACCGAAGCGCCCTCGCCATAGTCTTCGCCCACCACGATCAGCGCGCCGCCCTTGACCCCGGGCGAGCACAGGTTGGACAGCGCGTCCGACGCCACGTTGGTGCCGACGATCGACTTCCATGTCACCGCGCCGCGCAGCGGGTAGTGGATCGACGCGCCCAGCATGGCCGCGGCCGATGCCTCGTTGGCACAGGCCTCGACGTGCACGCCCAGCTCTTCCATGTAAGGCCTGGCCTGCACCATCACGTCCAGCAGGTGCGACACCGGCGCGCCCTGGTATCCGCCGATGTAGGCGACCCCGGACTGCAGCAGCGCCTTGGTGATGGCCAGGATGCCCTCACCGTGAAAGGTCGTACCCGCGCCCAGGTGCAGTGACTCGATTTCCTTACTGAACGATACTTCCAAGGCACTAGTCTCCGCTGAAACGACAAGTGTGAGGGCCGCCGAGTCATGAATCAATAAAATAATATGACTAAGTGATATTAAGTTACGGCATACCGCAGAGCCGCCGTTTCACCTGGTTCACATCGAGACACCGTCGAAACGAATCGCCGCCACTGCAATCCAAAGCACGCCCCAAACTGTTCCTACGCCCGCACCAGAACGCGGGTAGGGAGAAATGTCATGAAAGCGTTGTACCTGATCATCCCCTTTGGCCTGGCCATCGCCGGCTGTACCGCATACCCGGTCGTGGTTCAGAGTCCGACCCCGGCGCCGGCCGTCGTAGCCACGGTGCCTGCACTGGCCGACTCCGACGGTGACGGTGTGGCGGACATCTACGACCGCTTCCCGAGCAACCCGCTCATGCGTTGACGCCAACCGGTAGCGGGGGTATTACGCGCGCGGCCAACGCCGCGCGACGATATCCACGCCGGGAATGCTGCCGGTGGCTACCATCGGCAGCATGCATATCAAGGACATCGACCTCAACCTGCTGCGCCTGTTCGACGCCGTGTACCGCACGCGCAACGTCAGCCGTGCGGCGGAACTGCTGGATTTGACGCAGCCGGCCGCCAGCCAGGGCCTCACACGGCTGCGCGGCTTGATCCATGATCCCTTGTTCATGCGCGCCGCGGGCGGGGTGCAGCCCACGCCCATGGCGCAGCGCATGGCCGAGCCGGTGCGGCGGGCGCTGGCCATGCTGGAACAGGCGCTGGGCGAATCGGCCGGGTTCGATCCGGCCACCTCCCAGCGCACTTTCCACCTCCACATGAGCGACATCGGCGAAGGCCGCTTCCTGCCCGAGCTGATGATGGCGCTGCGCGAGCAGGCGCCGGGCGTGCATATCGAAACGCTTCCCCTGCCGCGCGCTGAAATCACGGGGGCGCTGGACAGCGGGCGCATCGATTTTGCATTCGGTTTCCTGCCGATGGTCAAAGACACCCGCAGTGCCGAGCTGCTGCGGGACCGCTACGTGGTGCTGTTGCGCCAGGGCCATCCGTTCACGCGGCGCAAGCGCGCCGGCCGGCCGCTGATGGAGGGCCTGCGCGAGCTGGAATTCGTGGCCGTGCGCACCCATGCCGACACCTTGCGCATCCTGCAGATGTCGCAGCTGCAGGACCGGCTGCGGCTCACGACCGAGCATTTCATGGTGTTGCCCAGCATCGTGCGCGCCACCGACCTGGCCGTGATCATGCCGCGCAACATCGCGCGGGGGTTTGCGCGCGACGGCGCCTATGCCATTGTCGAGCCGAACTTCCCCCTGCGTGACTTCACCGTCTCGCTGCACTGGAGCCGGCGCTTCGAAACCGAGCCGGGCAACCAGTGGCTGCGGCAACTGGTCCTGGGCATTTCGTTCACATGAAAAACAGCCACAATCAAAGCGCACCGCCACGACCGGCGACAGCCTGACAGGAGGAACGAAGTGAAGCGACGCACGTTAATGCAAGCTGCCCCCGCCCTGATGTTCGCGCCCGGCCTCGCACTCGCCCAGGCCTACCCCGCCAAGCCCATCCGCTACATCGTTCCCGTGGTGGCCGGCGGTGGCAGCGATATGGTGGGGCGCACGGTGACGGAGCGCTGGGGCAAGGTGCTCGGCCAGAGCTTTGTCGTGGACAACCAGGGCGGCGGGGGTGGCGTCATCGCGTGCCAGGCGGCGGCGCGGGCGGCACGGACGGCTACACGCTGCTGCAGGGC
>DATMBW010000101.1:0-15832 GCA_035559095.1 Ramlibacter sp. | reverse complement strand
CAGTCCAAGGTGGTCAAGGACATCTTCGCGCTGGTCCACGACAAGGGTCAGGGCACGGGGCCGAAGGAAGAAGTCGGCCAGGTGCTCTACATGCGTGGCGCCATGAGCGCGATGCTGGCGGTCGAAGGCGTGCGCCGCGCGCAGGACCGCTTCGGCAAGGGCAAGTGGGTCAGCGGCGAACAGGCGCGCTGGGGCTATGAAAACCTCGCGCTCGACCAGAAGAAGCTGGACGCCCTGGGCTTTGCCGGCGTGATGCGGCCGATCAGCACCTCGTGCGTGGACCACCTGGGTGCCAACTGGGCGCGCATTCACACCTGGGACGGCAAGAAGTGGAACTTCACGTCCGACTGGCTGCAGGCCGACGAGCAGATCCTCAAGCCGATGGTGAAGGCCGCGGCGGACAAGTACGCGGCGGAAAAGAAACTCACGCGCCGTACACCGGCCGATTGCCAATCCGCGGAGTGACGACAACCTTCCAGGCCCCGTGAAGGACGCGCCGCGACCGCGGCGCTGGGGCCGCGGCTCTCACGAGCCGCCAACCGGCAGGGCTGCCTGGCAGCCTTGCCGATTGGTCAACATCGAGAGACTATGAGTACTCCCAACATCGTTCTCAACGTCAACGGCATCGAGGTCATCTACAACCATGTGATCCTGGTGCTCAAGGGCGTTTCGCTGCAAGTGCGCGAAGGCGGCATCGTGGCCATCCTGGGCGGCAACGGCGCGGGCAAGACCACGACGCTGCGCGCGGTGTCCAACCTGCTCAAGGGCGAGCGCGGCGAGGTCACCAAAGGATCGATCGAGCTGCGGGGCGAGCGCATCGAGAATCTTTCGCCCTCCGACCTGGTCCAGCGCGGCGTGGTGCAGGTGATGGAGGGCCGCCATTGTTTCGCCCACCTGACCATCGAGGAAAACCTGCTGACCGGCGCTTACACCCGTTCCAGCAAAAGCGAGGTGAATGCCAACCTGGAGAAGGTCTACACGTATTTTCCGAGATTGAAGACGCGCCGCGGCTCGCAGGCGGCGTACACCTCGGGCGGCGAACAGCAGATGTGCGCGATCGGCCGGGCGTTGATGGCCAGCCCCAGCATGGTGCTGCTGGACGAGCCCTCGATGGGCCTGGCCCCGCAGATCGTCGAGGAAGTGTTCGAAATCGTGAAGGACCTCAATAACAAGGAGAAGGTCACCTTCCTGCTGGCCGAGCAGAACACCAACATGGCGCTGCAGTACTCCGACTACGGCTACATCATGGAAAGCGGGCGCGTCGTCATGGACGGACCGGCAGCCGAGTTGGCGACCAACGAGGACGTCAAGGAGTTCTACCTGGGCGTGGGCGGCGGGGAACGCAAGAGTTTCCGCGATGTCAAGAGTTACAAGCGGCGCAAGCGCTGGCTGGCCTGAGGAAAAGATGATGAGCGAATATTTCGACGCACTGGAATGCCGGGACCCCGCGCAGCGCGAGGCCATGTTGATGGCCGCCCTGCCGCGGCAGGTGGCCCACGCGCAGCGGCACGCCCCGGCGTTTGCGCAGATCCTGGCGGGGGTCGATGCGGGTGCCGTGAACTCGCGCGAGGCGCTCGCGCGGCTGCCGGTCACCCGCAAGCACGAGCTTCTCGAACGACAGCGGGCAGGACGCGCGCGGGAGCCGTTCGGTGGTTTCTCCACGCTCAAGCGCGGCCCGGAGATGCCGCACGTGTTTGCGTCGCCCGGGCCGGTGTATGAGCCGGACGGCAGCACCCGCGACTACTGGCGCGCCGCGCGTGCGATGTTCGCCGCGGGATTCCGCAGCGGCGACCTGGTGCACAACTCGTTCAGCTATCACATGACACCGGGCGCGTTCATCATGGAATCGGGCGCGCACGCGGTGGGATGCACCGTCTTTCCGGCGGGCATCGGGCAGACCGAACAGCAAGTGCAGGCCATCGCGGAACTCAGGCCCGATGCGTATATCGGCACGCCCAGCTTCCTGCGCATCCTGGTGGAAAAGGCGGCCGAGGCAGGCGGCGACATTTCGAGCATGCGCAAGGCGCTCACCGGCGGGGAAGCGCTTCCGCCGAGCCTGTGCGGCTGGTTCGCCGAACACGGCCTGGCCGTTTACCAGAGCTACGCCACCGCGGACCTGGGCCTGATCGCCTACGAAACCGAGGCCCGCGAAGGCCTGGTTCTCGATGAAAGCATCATTGTCGAAATCGTGCGGCCCGGCACGGGCGACCCGGTCGCCACCGGCGAGGTGGGCGAACTGGTCGTCACGACCCTGAACGCCGGCTATCCGCTGATCCGCTTCGGCACGGGCGACCTGTCGGCGTTGCTGCCAGGCCGTTGCCCGACGGGCCGCACCAATATGCGGATCAAGGGGTGGATGGGCCGGGCGGACCAGACCACCAAGATTCGCGGCATGTTCGTGCATCCGGCCCAGGTGGCCGACATCGCCCGGCGCTTTCCCGAAGTGCTCAAGGCGCGCCTGGTGGTCAGCGGCGAGATGGCCAACGACGTGATGGTTCTGAAGGTGGAGGCGGCGTCGCTGCCGCAAGGCCTGGACGAACGCATCGGAGACGCCATCCGCGACGTCACCAAGCTGCGCGGCGATGTGCAGCTGCTGCGGCCCGGCAGCCTGCCCAATGACGGCAAGGTCATCGAGGACGCCCGCAGTTACAAATGACGGGTGAGACGCCTTCGACGTGCGACGGCATTTGCGCCCAATCATTGCGGGGAGCCGGCTTTTGTGGCCGGGATGGCCCCGCCCTAGGGGATTCCCCGAGCGCGCGCTACGTAGTTCCCGTGTTGCGAGACGCCGTTGCACAGCCTAGCATTCCCTAGTCACCATACAAGGAGTCTTTTCCCATGAGAAAACTGTTCCAATCCCTCGCTCCGCTGGCGGTGCTGGCAGCCGCATTCGGGGTTCAGGCCGCCGATTTTCCCCTGAAGGACAAGCCCATCACGTTCGTGGTGCCGTTCGCCGCGGGTGGACCGACCGACCGGGTGGCCCGCGATCTGGCAGAGGCCATGCGCAAGCCGATTGGCGCCACGATCGTGGTCGACAACGCGGGCGGCGCGGGCGGAACGATCGGCGCGAACAAGGTGGCCAAGGCCGCCCCCGACGGCCACACGCTGCTGCTGTATCACATCGGCATGTCCACCTCGCCCGCCCTGTATCGCAATCTGCCGTACAAGACGCTGGATGACTTCGAGTATGTCGGCATGATCAACGACGTGCCGATGACGCTCATTGGCCGCCCGTCGCTGCAGGCCAACAACTTCACCGAACTGCGCGCCTGGATCAATGCCAACAAGGGCAAGATCAACCTGGCCAACGCGGGCCTCGGGGCGGCATCGCACCTGTGCGGCCTGCTGTTCATGAACGCGCTCAAGATCGACATGACCACCGTTCCCTACAAGGGCACCGCTCCGGCCATGACCGACCTGATCGGCGGCCAGGTCGACCTGATGGGCGACCAGACCACCAACACCACAACCCAGATCGAAGCCAAGAAAGTGAAGGCCTTCGCCGTCACCACGACCAAG
Organism: Ramlibacter sp.; assembly: GCA_035559095.1. Taxonomy (GTDB): domain Bacteria; phylum Pseudomonadota; class Gammaproteobacteria; order Burkholderiales; family Burkholderiaceae_C; genus Ramlibacter. The sequence goes on along the minus strand of DATMBW010000101.1, from coordinate 12,313 downwards.
CGCCTGACCACCCCGGCCCTGAAGGATCTGCCGACGCTCAACGAAGCCGGACTCAAGGGCTTCGAGGTCGCGATCTGGCACGGCCTGTACGCGCCCAAGGGAACGCCTCCGGATGCCCTGAAGAAAATCAACGATGCGCTGAAGATCGCGCTGAAAGATCCAGACTTCGTGAAGAAGCAGGAAGGCCTGGGCGCCGTCGTCGTGACCGACAAGCGGGTCGAGCCGGCCGAGCACAAGAAATTCGTGGCCGCAGAGATCGCCAAGTGGGGCCCGATCATCAAGGCCGCCGGCGTCTACGCCGACTGACAAGTCGTGCGCAGCCAGTCGAAGGCCGCCCTCGGGCGGCCTTTTTTCTTTTGAGCGCTGCCGGGCTTGACGCGTGCGCCTGCGACACGCAAGGCGTGCGAACGATGGCATCATCTGACGGCTAGTCGCCGCTGCGGCCTCGATCCAAATTCCATCAATGAAGGAGCTTGCCGTGAACACCTTTTCAACATCGAACCGTCGTGTTGTCCTGGGCGCGATCGCCTTGGCCGCGATTTCATTCGCCGCCCTGCCCGTTGCGGCCCAAAGCGCATGGCCCAACAGGCCGGTGAAGATCGTCGTTCCTTTCCCCGCGGGCGGAACCACCGATATCCTGGCGCGCGCGATCGCGCCGGAACTGTCGAAGGCGTTCGGCCAGCAGTTCTTCGTGGACAACCGGGCCGGCGCCGGCGGCAATGTCGGCGCCGAGATCGTGGCCAAGTCCCCGGCCGACGGCTACACCCTTTTGATGGGAACGGTGGGCACCCATGGCATCAACCGCGCGCTGTACACCAAGCTGTCCTACGACCCGATCAAGGATTTCGCGCCGGTCACTCTGGTCGCGGGCGTGCCCAACGTCATGGTGATGCAAACCGAGAAAGCACGCACCATGGGCATCAACAGCGTGGCCGACTTCATCCGGTATGCCAAGGCCCATCCGGGCAAGCTCAACATGGCTTCCAGCGGCAACGGCACGTCGATTCACCTGGCCGGCGAGCTGTTCAAGAGCATGACGGGCACCTACATGGTCCACTTCCCCTATCGCGGCTCGGGACCGGCGATGCTGGACCTGGTGGGCGGCACCATGGACGTGATGTTCGACAACCTGCCCTCGTCGATGTCCCAGATCAAGGCCGGCAAGCTCAAGGCGCTTGCGGTGACGAGCCGGCAACGCTCGTCCGCCCTGCCGGACGTTCCCACCGTGGAGGAAGCCGCGGGTCTGAAGGGCTTCGATGCCACGTCGTGGTTCGGACTGCTGGCACCCGCCGGCACGCCGCCGGACATCGTCAACCGCATCCAGCAGGAAGTGGCGAAGTCGCTGAACACGCCCGCCATCAAGGAAAAATTGCTTGCCCAGGGCGCCATCCCGAGCGGCAACACACCGGCCGAGTTCGCGCGCCACATTGACGCCGAGCACAAGAAGTGGGCGCCGGTGGTTAAAGCGTCAGGCGCCACAGTCGACTAGGAATCCCCGCAGGGACACCAGGCCGCGCGAAACAGCGTGCAGCGCGGCCTCACTATCAAACGCCCCAGACGATTTCCTGCCCCGCTTTCTGGCAGCGGCGCAGCATGTCCAGAAACGGCACGGCGCGCTGCCGCAGCGAAACGGCGTCGAAGCGTGGCGGCGTCTCGCCCTTGGCCTTGGCCTCCTCGAGCATGGCCTTCTGGTCGGCCTCCTCCCGGGTGATCGCCGCTTCGAGGGCAGTGATGGCGGCGGCCATCTGCTCGGGCAGGATGATCCCCTTGGGCTGCGCCTCCTTGCCGATGATTTCCAGCACGCGCCGCCCGTTGGGCTCCAGCATGATCAGGTCGCCGGACACCTTGGATTTGAATTTGAAGAGCATCTAGCGCAGCCAGACCTAGCGGTACATGTACTCGCGGTTGAACGGATAGGCCGATTGTGCGCCCCGCGGTGAGCCGGTCTGCAGCTGGCCGTCCGGACGCGTGGCAAGGATCTGATGCAGTCCGATCCAGCCCTGCTCGAACGTCATGGCGCATCCGGCCAGGTAGAGGCGGTAGGCCCGAAGGATCTTTTGCGCATCTTCGACGCGGCCCGTGGTTTCCAGCACGCGCTGAGCGTCTTCCAGCCGCGCCTCCAACGCATCCGACCAGGCCCACAAGGTTCTGGCGTAATGCGGCCGCAGGTTTTCGGTGTCGACCATTTCCAGTCCGGCCTGCGCCATTTCCCTGAGCACATGGCTGATGTGGAGCACTTCGCCGCCGGGGAAGATGTATTTCTCGATGAATTCTCCCATCCCCGCGCCCATGTGGCTGGGATGGATGCTGCTGGCGGTGATGCCGTGGTTCATCACCAGCCCACCGGGCTTGAGCAGCCGGCGGATCTTGCCGAAGTACGCCGGCATATTGGCTTGCCCGACATGCTCGAACATGCCGACCGAGGCGATCTTGTCGAAGCCTTCCGCCTCGCCGAGTTCGCGGTAATCCCGCAACTCCATGCGCACCCGGCCCTGCAGCTTCCTGTCCTCGATCAGCCGCTGTACATGGACGTGCTGGTTCTTCGACAGGGTGATGCCGGTGGCGTTGACGCCGTAGTTCTCCGCCGCCCACATCAGCAGGGCGCCCCATCCGGCGCCGATGTCGAGGAACCGCTCGCCGGGCTTGAGCATCAGCTTGCGGCAGATATGTTCGAGCTTGGCTTCCTGGGCCTGGGCCAGCGACATGGCCGCGTCGCGATAGTAGGCGCACGAATAAACGCGGCGTGGATCGAGCCACAACGCATAGAAGTCGTCGGACACGTCGTAGTGGAATTGCACCTGCTGCGCGTCCTTTTGCGGCGAATGGGCGGCCACCGATTTGGCCCGGCGCACCATCTGGGTCCACCAGCCCGTGTCGCTGCTCACCGGGTTGCCGGGAAGCAACCGCGCGGCAACCGCCATCAGGTCACGCATCCGACCTTCCAGCTGGACCCGGCTCTCGACGAAATCCTCGGCCAGGCGCCCGATCTGGCCGGCCGCCATGGTGGCCAGGCTGGTCCAGTCCTTGAACGACAACGTGATCGCGGCCGACGGCGGCCCGACCCGCTTGCCGGCGGGCAATTGCAGCGCCACCGGCACCGGCAAGCCGGCCAGCTGCGACTCGATCTTGCGGATAAGTGTGTCCATCGGCAAATTCTTGCCACGGTTTCAACCGCGCGTCAACCCAGCAAGTGTAGGACTTTTCCGCTTTGCACTGTCGTGCAACCGCTGCGTCCGCATCCGATACGACCCGACGGGAGCGAAGTCGAGTTGACAGTCATTTGTTTAGGCTTAAACTATTTAGCCGATGCACAGAAACCCGCCCATGGACATGGAAGCGCGCGCGCGCAGCGAACACCCGGAGGCCCTGCGCCTGTGGCTGCGCCTGCTCACCTGTACGCAAATCGTTGAAAAGCGGGTGCGCACCCAGTTGCGCGAGCGCTTCGAAACGACGCTGCCGCGCTTCGACCTGATGTCCCAGTTGGAGCGAGCGCCCGACGGTTTGAAAATGAACGAGCTGTCGCGCCGCATGATGGTGACCGGCGGCAACGTGACCGGCATCACCGACCAGCTGGTGACCGAGGGCCTGGTCGACCGGGTGGACGTGCTGGGCGACAGGCGCGCGTACCGTGTGCGCCTGACCCCCAAGGGGCGCAAACTGTTCCAGGAGATGGCCCAGCAGCACGAGAGCTGGATCGTCGAGGCTTTCGCCGGCTTGTCCGACAAGGACGTGGCCACCTTGCACAAGCTGCTGGGCAAGGTCAAGGACCATGCGCAGTCGCGCGCCGAGACCGCGGCGTGAAACGCCCGATGTGACGCAACCCGAAGGAGCACCGGCATGTCCGTCCAGCAAGACCGATTCGTTCACGACCGCCTGCCGCCACGGTCCCAATGGCCGCAACTGCTTTACGAGCTCCCGGAGTTCCAGTTCCCTGCGCAGTTGAACCTGGTCGAGCAGTTGCTGGACCAGGCGCAGGCCAAGGGCTTCGGCGCCCGGGCGATGCTTCGCTCCCGCGATGCCGTCCTGACCTATGCCGACGTGCGCGAGCAGGTCGATCGGATCTGCCGGGTCCTGGTGGAAGACCTCGGCCTGGTGCCGGGCAACCGGGTATTGTTGCGCGGCGGCAATTCGGTCGGCCTGGCCATGGCGTGGCTGGCCGTCGTGAAGGCCGGCCTGATCGCGGTCGCCACCATGCCGCTGCTGCGCGCGCGCGAGCTCGTGGACATCATCGACAAGGCGCGGCCGGCCGTCGCGCTGTGCGACGCGAAACTGCTCGACGAGCTGGAACTGGCGCGCCAGGAGCGCCCGCTGCTGGCCACGGTGATACCGTTCAACAGCGACGAACCGGGATCGCTGGCTGCACGCGCCGCGCGCAAGGAAGGACGATTCGAGCCCTGCCCCACCGCCGCCGACGATATCGCCATGCTGGCCTTCACCTCGGGCACGACCGGCAAGCCCAAGGCTGCCGTCCACACCCACCGCGACGTGATGGCCGCGTGCGAGGCCTGGCCGCGCCATGTGTTGCGGGCCACGCCAGACGACATCGTGGTGGGCTCGCCGCCGCTTGCTTTCACCTTCGGCCTGGGTGGCCTGCTGGTCTTTCCGATGTGGGCCGGCGCCTCGGTGTACTTTCACGACGCGCCGTACACACCCGAGACCGCGGTGCGGATGATCGTGGAGACGGGCGCGACGATCTGCTACACGGCCCCGACGTTCTACCGCCAGATGGCGGGGTTCGCGCGCGAGCACGGCGTGGGGCGGTTGCGCATCAGCGTCAGCGCCGGCGAGGGCCTGCCGGATGCCACGCGCCAGTTGTGGAAGCAGGCCACGGGCCTCGAAATGCTCGATGGCATCGGCGCCACCGAGATGTTCCACATCTTCATCTCCGCCGCCGGCGCCGAAGTGCGGCCCGGCGCCATCGGCAAGGTCGTGCCCGGCTACCGGGCCAAGGTCGTTGACGACGACGGCAATGAAGTGCCGCACGGCACCGTGGGCAAGCTGGCCGTGATCGGTCCTACAGGATGCAAATACCTGGACGATCCGCGCCAGGCCAATTACGTGAAGGATGGCTGGAATTACCCCGGCGACGCTTTCAGCCAGGACGAGCACGGCTATTTCTTCTACCAGGCCCGGGCCGACGACATGATCATCACTTCGGGCTACAACGTGGGCGGGCCGGAGGTCGAGGACGCGTTGCTCAGGCATCCTGCCGTGGCCGAATGCGGCGTTGTGGGCAAGCCCGACGACGAACGCGGCATGATCGTCAAGGCCTTTTGCGTGCTCAAGCCCGGCCATGCCGGCAGCGCCGCGATGGTCAAGGCGCTGCAGGACCACGTGAAGGCGACGATCGCGCCGTACAAGTATCCGCGCGAGATCGAATTCGTGGCCGGACTGCCGCGCACCGAAACCGGGAAGCTGCAACGGTTCAAGCTGCGCCAGCTCTGAAGCAGCGGAAATGGGCATCCGTCGGGAGTCCGCTTTTTAAAGAGCATTAGTCGGGCGCCGGGGACCTCAACCCGCACATAATTGCGCCATGCCAGCTTATTCCTTCGAGGCCCTGAACGCCGAGGGCGAAACGCGCCGCGGCGTGATGGAGGCGGACACCGCCAAAGCCGTGCGCAGCCAGCTGCGCGCGCAGGCGCTGGTGCCGATGCAGGTGGTGCCGGTGAGCGCGGGGGTCGCGGCCAATGAAAAGAATTTCCTGTGGAGCGGCGGCGCATTCGCCCGCGGCGTCTTTAGCGCCACGGGCCTGGCGATCTGGACCCGCCAGCTGGCCGGCCTGATCAGCTCGGGGCTGCCGCTCGAGCGCGCTCTCACGGCCCTCACGGACGAAGCCGAGAACGACCGCGAACGCGACCTGGTGGCCGCGCTGCGCGCCGAAGTCAACGCCGGATCCTCCTTTGCCAAGGCGCTGGCGCGGTTTCCGCGCGAATTCCCGGACATCTTTACCGCGGTGGTCGGCGCCGGCGAGCAGAGCGGCAACCTGGGGCTGGTCCTGGAGCGGCTGGCCGACGATCTGGAAGAGCGCCAGGCGCTGCAGGCCAAGCTGATCGGCGCGGCCCTGTACCCGGCCATCGTGACGGTGGTCGCCATTGCCATCGTGCTGTTCCTCGTGGCTTACGTGGTCCCGCAGGTGGCAAACGTGTTCGCCGGCAGCAAGCGCGCCCTGCCTTTCCTCACCGTGGCGATGCTCGGCGTTAGCGGCCTGGTTCGCAACTGGGGTTGGCTGGCGGCACTGTTCGTGATTGGGGGCACGGTCGCCCTGCGGCTGGCCCTGCGCAACGCCGCGACTCGCGAGCGGTTCGACGCGGGCTGGCTGAAGCTGCCTCTGGTGGGCAGGCTCTCGCGCGGCTACAACGCGGCCCGTTTCGCCAGCACGCTGGCGATGCTGGCCGGCGCCGGCGTGCCCATCCTGAAGGCGCTGCAGGCGGCCGCCGAAACCCTGGGCAACCGCGCCATGCGCGCCGATGCCATGGATGCGCTGGTGCTGGTGCGCGAAGGCGCGCCCCTGGCTTCGGCGATGGCCCAGAAAAAGCGCTTTCCGGGCCTGCTGTCGATGTTCGCGCGGCTAGGCGAACAGACCGGACAGCTGCCGGCGATGCTGCAGCGCGCGGCCAACCAGCTGGGCGCCGAGGTGCAGCGCCGGGCCATGCAGCTGGCGACGATCCTCGAGCCGCTCCTGATCGTGGCGATGGGCCTGGTGGTCATGCTGATCGTGCTGGCCGTGCTGCTGCCGATCATCCAGATGAACCAGTTCGCCAGGTGAGCGCCGGTGGCCGCGACGCTCGACGACAAACTGGTGGTCGCGATCTCGTCGCGCGCCCTGTTCAATTTCGAAGAGGAAAACGCGATCTTCGAAAGCGGAGACCCCAAGGCGTATATGAAGCTGCAGCTCGAGCGGCTGGAGCTGCCCGCGCGGCCGGGCATCGCCTTCTCGCTGATCAAGAAACTGCTGGTCTTCAACGACAGCGGCGGCCAGCGGGTGGAGGTGGTGATCCTGTCGCGCAACGACCCGGTGTCGGGCATGCGTATCTTCCGCTCGGGCCACGCCAACGAGATCAAGCTCGAGCGCGGCGTCTTCACCCAGGGCCGCCCCCCGTTCCGCTACCTGCGGCCCCTGCGCGCGCATCTGTTCCTGTCGGCCAACGCGGAAGACGTGCGGGAGGCGCTCGCCGCGGGCTTCCCGGCCGCCCGCGTGCTGACCGAGTCCGTCCTGGCGGGCGGCAACTACCCGGACGAGGTGCGCATCGCCTTCGACGGCGACGCGGTGCTGTTCTCGGATGAAGCCGAACGGGTGTTCCAGGCGCAGGGGCTGGATGCATTCCAGCAGCACGAGTCGAGCAAGGCGTCCCAGCCCCTGCCCGACGGCCCCTTCAAGCCGCTGCTGCTGGCGCTGCACCGGCTGCAGCAGGCCGGCACCGCGGCGATGCGCATTCGCACCGCGCTGGTGACGGCGCGCAGCGCGCCGGCCCACGAGCGGGCGATCCGCACATTGATGAACTGGGACATCCGCGTGGACGAGGCCATGTTCCTCGGGGGCCTGCCCAAGGGCGAGTTCCTGCGCGAGTTCGAACCCGACTTCTTTTTCGACGACCAGACCGGCCACGTCGATCACGCCGCCCGGCACGTGCCTTCGGGCCACGTGGCCAGCGGCATCGCCAACGCCCGCGACTAAAGCGGCGCGCGGGCCGGGCCCCGCGCTACGATGGGCCTTCTTTCGCGAAGGGCCCGTCCGCATGAATACGCTCTCCCGGCTGGCTGCCGTGAACGCCACCGCCCGCAAGGTCTGGGCGCTGACGACGCCATTTTTCGCGTCGGAGCAAAAGTGGAAGGCGCGCGCCATGCTCGCGGGCATCGTGCTGCTCAACCTGGCCGCCGTCTACATGCTCGTGCTGCTCAACGACTGGAACCGTCTTTTCTACGACGCCCTGGAGAAACGCGACCAACCGGTGTTCTGGGCCCAACTCCTGCGCTTCACCTACCTCGCGTTCGGCTACATCATCATCGCCGTTTACAAGTTCTATCTGACGCAGTTGCTGGAGATGCGCTGGCGGGCCTGGATGACAAGCCATTACCTGCAACGCTGGCTGGCGGGGCAGGCCTTCTACCGCATGGAGCTGGCGCGTTTTTCCAACAGCGGCGCCACGCCCGACAACCCGGACCAGCGCATCCAGGAAGACCTGAACCTGTTCACGGCCTACACCATCACGCTGTCCATGGGCCTGCTCAACGCCCTGGTCACGCTGGCCAGCTTCGTGGGCATCCTGTGGGGCTTGAGCGGGGGGTTTTCGTTCAGCGTAGCGGGCCGCAGCTTCGAAATCGCCGGTTTCATGGTCTGGGCCGCGATCGCGTACTGCGCGGTCGGCAGTGTCATCACGCACTACATCGGCCGCCCGCAGATCGCGCTGAATTTCCAGCAGCAACGCTTCGAAGCCGACTTTCGCCATCACATGGTACGGGTGCGCGAGTACAGCGAAGCGATTGCGCTGGACAAGGGCGAACAGGTCGAGCGGCAGCACCTGGATCGGCGTTTCATGTCGGTGCTGGCCAACTACCTGCGGCTGATCAGGGCCCAGAAAAACCTGGTCTGGTTCACCACCTTCTTCGGGCAAGCCGCAATCGTCTTCCCATTTCTGGTCTCGGCGCCGCGGTTCTTCAGCGGAGCGATCCAGTTGGGCGAGCTGATGCAGATCTCGTCCGCATTCGGTCAGGTGCAGGATTCGCTCGCCTGGTTCGTGGAGAACTACAGCTCACTGGCCGCGTGGCGCGCGACCACCGACCGGCTGACCAGTTTCGAGGAAAGCTTCGCCGGCCAGGCGCAGGCGAAGCGGCCCGATGTCGCGACCGGTTCGCCGGCACTGGGGGCGCAGGACCTGACCCTGGCGCTGCCCAACGGCGAGGTGCTGCTGTCCGGGCTTTCGTTGCAGGTGGCTCCCGGAGACTCTGTGCTGGTCAAGGGTCCGTCCGGCAGCGGTAAATCGACCCTGTTTCGCGCGTTCGCGGGCATCTGGCCGTTCGCGCGGGGAAAGGTCGACATTCCCACCGACACCATGTGCATTCCGCAGAACCCGTATTTCCCCGACGGCAGCTTGCGCGACGCGCTGTCCTACCCCGAGCCCGCGAGCCGGTACACCGACGAAGCTCTGCACCACGCGTTGGAGCAAGCGCTGCTGCCGCAGCTCGCCCAGCGCCTGGACGATCAGGACGCGTGGAGCCAGAAGCTCTCGGGCGGCGAGCGCCAGCGCCTGGCCCTGGCGCGCGTATTCCTGAAGCAGCCCGCCTGGGTGCTGGCCGACGAGGCCACGAGCGCGCTGGACGAAGAAGCGGAGAACACCCTGTACCGCCGGCTGGTTGCGATGGTGCGGCGCAAGGGCGGCGCGCTAGTGTCGATCGCGCATCGGCCGGCGCTCGAGGCATTTCACCAGCGGCGCTGGGAACTGCGCCGGCGCTCCGATGGCGGCGTGGGGGCCTACCAGCTGCGCGAAAGCGCGGCCTAGCGTCCAGTCCCCTGTGGGCGGCCGCGCGCTTCGCGCCGGGCAATCCACAGCGTCGAGGCGCAGATCACGGCTCCTCCGATCAGCGTGGAGCGGGTCGGCGCATCAGCGAACACGAGCCAGCCCAGCAGTGAGGCCCACACCAGGTCCACGAACCGGAGCGACTGGGTCGCCGAGATGTCGGCGACCGCGTAGGCCCGGGTGAGGCAGTAATGGCCCGAGGTACCGAGAATGCCGCAAATCAGGAAACCTCCCCATTGCAGCAGCGTCGGCGCCTGCCACGCCAGCAACGCCAAAGGCAGGCTGAGCACCGTCACGGTGATCGACTGCCAGAGCACGATGACAGCCGGCCGTTCGTAACGAGTCAACCCTTTGGTGATCAGGAACGACGCCGCAAAAACGGGCGACGAGGCCAGCATCAGCAGCGAATAGCCGCCGCCGGTAGCGGATAACTTGGGAGCGACGACGATCAGGACGCCGGCAAATCCGATGAGCGCGGCCAGCCAGCGCTCCCAGCGCATGCGTTCGCCGAAGGCCCAGGCAGCCCCGAGCATGATGAAGATCGGACCGGTAAATCCGATGGCCGTGGTATCGGCGATGCTGATGTGCGGAATCGCCAGGAACCAGAGGGCCAGGCCGAACGTATGCACCGCCCCTCGCAAGAACTGCCCGCCTATGTTGCGCGGCCGGTACGCGGTCGCGCCGCTGCGTACAACCAGCGGCAGCATCACGGCCAGCCCGAACGCGTAGCGCAGAAACTGGGTCTGGAACGGGTCGAGCTGCAGCGTGAGGCCGCGCATCAGCGTGTTGAGCAACACGAACTGCAGCCCGGCGGCCATCGACCACAACAGGCCGCGCACGACCGGATCCAGTCTTGCCGCGCGCCGGCGCGCGATCGCCGCATGCCGCGCCAGCACGTGGCGCTTCGCGCTCCCACCGCTCTCAACTGCCACGGCATGCCTCCATCGCGACGGACTATACGCGGCGACGCGGCGGCGACCGGTCCCGGCAGCGACTGTTCGATACGAAGGTTGTAGATGCCGTCGCCCGCGCGCCGCGCGGGTTCTCGCGCGCTGTCTTGCTTTCGAATCGTCCTGGACGCACGCCCTCGCGTGCAACCGTCACGGCGGCTCGCGGCCTGTCAGCGAGCGTCGGCCTGGTCGTCGGGCGCGGCCTGTGCTGCCGCCTCGGCGCCACCCGGCGTCTGTTCGGCGGCCGGCTGCTCCTCTTCGAGCAACCTCACGATGGTGACGGGCACCGGCGAGGCGTGGGCCAGCGCGTGCGAGACCGAACCCAGCAGGGCGCTGGCGATCGCGCCCTTGCCATGGGCGCCGATGACGATGGCCGAGCAGCCGTACTCCTCAGCCAGGTCGCACAAGGCAGCAACCGGCTCGCCGGAGACCACTTCGCACTCGAAGGCCGCGCCGGCGGCGCGGCACAGAGCTTGTGCCGGTTCCAGCAGATGAGCTCCGGCCCCGGCGCTCACGTCCTTGAGGACGTCCGGGTCGCGGGCCACCACGATCTCGTACAAGGAGGCCGGCGCCTGGACGTTGGCCAGCACCAAGTCAGCCCGCAAGCCCTGCCCGATCAGTCCCAACGCATGACGGAGGGCTTCGAGCGACAGGGCCGAACCATCGACCGGGATCAGGATCTTCATCGCAGTCTCCTTTTCGGTGACGACGCGGGACTCACCTTAGCACCGGAGTGACTGCCGTGCAAATTCCTGGGGTTGGCAAGGGCTGGTCGCGGCGCTCGCGCGCCATCCGCGCGACCTGTTCGACGTGTTGCAGCAGTTTGCGCACGAAGGCATCACGGCCGGCATCCCCCGGGTCTTCGTCATCTACCTCGCCGTCTCTATTTCAGCTAACTATAAAGTTCTTGCGATGCTAGGCTCGCGCGGATCACTCATCTTCGCGAGGCCGTCGACGTGCCCGGATAAGACACCTCTGAGACCTTGCCGCGTTCAAGATCACCGGCGGTCGCGCCGGCTTGGATTGCGGCGCATACCGCAGCTGCGCGACGAGCTTCATCACGCGTTCGGCCGGCAGCGCGAACGCCAGGCTCCCGACGCTGTCGCCGCCGACCGTGCCCAGAGTGACGCCACTGAGGACAACCACGAACGCGAAGCTGTGGGCGCTATGAGCCAGAACGGCGCCAGCATGACAAGGGCACGCGAGCGCCGGCAGCTCTGCGGCGCGCACCTACTCCCCACCAAACGGCGACCCAATCACGACGCCGCGAACGCTTCCCTGGCCTAGAGTTCCTTTTCTTGCAACACCAGGAAATCGTTCCCGAAGTTGCCTCCTGCGGAGAACCTTGCCATGGAATTCACCACCGTGCGGCCGCTGCAGCCGCGTTTGCTCGAACTGTTCTATCGGCCCCTGCGCAGTGCGGCCAGCAGCCTGACCTTCCCGTGCGACGCGTCGGGACACGTCGACCTCGACAGCCTGTCCGAGAACGATCGCCGCGAGTACCTGTACGCGCGGGTGGTCACGGGCCACGAGTTCGCCTGGCCCGTCGTGCGGTCGGCGAGCGTCGACACCGTCCTCGTTCCTGAGTTCGGGGATGGAACGATGACCATGCTCACACCGACCCTCAGCGGAGGGTTTCCGGTTCAGGCCGCCCGGAACGACCCCGGCTGCGTGCCGCGGGCCGAAAACCTCCGGTAAGGGGCAGGCGCCAAGCCGGGCCGTTCCTCGATGCGCACGCACCGGCAGTCCCTGCGCGGCTTCATACACGCCCTGTGGGCCTGCGCCGCGGCGCTTCTGCTGAGCGCGTGCTCGACGGCGCGGCCCTGGATCAACGCACCGCTCACCGGC